>NZ_JAFNPH010000010.1:0-35335 GCF_026535865.1 Snodgrassella sp. B3800
GCCCCTACATCCACCCTGTCAACTACTTCCTCCTCTTATTTTTATACAATCCACCAAACCTCTGTTCTAATAAGATTTATTTTTTTCGCCATCACCCTTGGTTTGATCCTAATTTAGTTCTTCGTCGCTATTTCACCCTTTTGATGACTTTTTACTGCATTAATTTTGTTATTTAACTGAGATATCGTCTGTGTTACCCATATAAGCTTTCTTTAACTTTATCCAAATCCGTGCTGCAATTGGTTCAGTAAATGGGTCGGATTTTTTTGCAATTTTAAGTAACTCTTTTGACGATAAGAAGGCTTTACTGCTTTTGTTGCACTTGCTGAGTTAGGTAATTATTGGGTGGGCTCTTTCTTTTTTATTATTTTAATTTATTGATGATGTTTCCTTTATTACCACTTATTTTATGATTCAGATTTAATGCTTTTAAGTTTAAGGAAAAGGGATAAACAGATCCAATAGTGCGGGATATGCATGTTTGAAAGGTATAGTTTATTTTGTTATTTGATGTTTTTGTTATTTTTCAAGCAAAGTACCCTGAATGTGCTATTCACGAGTCATAGATTAATTATTTTTATTTGTTGTAATTTATTTTTTAATATCTTGCTATTTAGCTCTTATGAGTTCTTATTATTGTGTTTGATTCTTGTTATTGTGTGCTGGTCGATATTTGTGCTTATGATTTAAGCTTATAATTTGTTATTGTAGCTGGCGCTATTCTTTATTTATAGTGATTTTACGATTATGCCTCGTTTTTATGTTCCTGCAGAATTGTGTGAAGTAAATGCTTTTTCTTTACCTGATGCGACTGCTCGCCATGTACAAGTTTTACGCTGTCAGCCGGGAGAGCTGATTGAGTTGTTTAATGGTCAAGGTCTGGTATATGTGGCTGAGATTATGTCTATGGGCAAGAAAAATGTGGATGTAATGATTCATGACTGTAAAACCGTTAAGGTTGAGTCTTCTTTGACAACCACACTGCTGCAATCAGTGTCGAGCAGTGAGCGGATGGATATGACGATTCAGAAAAGCGTAGAACTTGGGGTGTCTGTGATTCAGCCGGTATTGTCTGAACGAAGCAGTCAGCGCTTAGGTGGTGAACGGGCAACGAAAAAGCGGGAACGTTGGCAGGATATTGCCATTGCAGCATGTGAGCAATGCGGGCGAACTGTTGTGCCGGAAATTAGGCCTATTATGGATTTAGCCAGTGCATTGAAAGATGTGGCTGATGCTGATTTGAAGCTGCTAATGAGTTTGCGTAGGCCGCTGGCTTTGAATGAATTTTCTCAGCCCCATGCGGTGACGTTGTTAATTGGTCCTGAAGGTGGGTTGAGCGCATCTGAGGAAGAACAAGCGACTCGGTATGGGTTTTCGGCATTCAGCTTAGGACCGCGAGTATTACGTACGGAAACGGCTTCTCTGGCGGCACTGGCGGCTATGCAGGCATTATGGGGGGATTTCCGTAGGTAAAGGGAATTAGCTTTGTCAGCTTGAAAAATTCAGCCAGTTTGTTTTAGCAACTGGCTGATATTATGTTTAGTATTTTTCAGGTATGTAACGATAAGGATAGTTGGGTTCTTGGTAATCGCCTTTATCCTGTCGTTTAGGTAATTCGACTTTTTTGCGCGGTGTTTTTTTATACGGAATTTCGCTAAGGACGTGTTCAATGATGTTGAGCCGAGCCTTTTTTTTGTCGTTGGAATCTACGATATACCACGGTGCCCATGAGGTATCAGTGGTCATGATCATTTCGTCGCGTGCGCGGGAATAATCGTACCAGCGGCTGTAGGATTTGATGTCCATGGGTGACAATTTCCAGATTTTACGCGGGTCGTTTATGCGACCAAGCATGCGTTTTTCTTGTTCTTTCATGTTTACTTCAAGCCAATATTTGAGCAGGATGATGCCGGAATTGATGATGGCTTTTTCCATAAACGGAATGATTTCTAGAAACTCTTTACTTTCCTGTTCGGTGCAGAATCCCATTACGCGTTCAACACCGGCACGGTTGTACCAGCTGCGGTCGAAAATAACGACTTCTCCGGCAGCGGGTAAATGTGGAATATAGCGCTGCATGTACATCTGGCTTTTCTGGCGCTCACTGGGCGCAGGAAGAGCTACTACCTGAAATATGCGCGGGCTGACTCTTTCGGTAAGTGCTTTGATGGCGCCTCCTTTACCTGCTCCGTCACGACCTTCAAAAATGATGCATACTTTTTGGCCGGATTCTTTTACCCATTCTTGTAGGGCAACCATCTCTCCCTGTAATTTTTCCAGTTCTTTGTAGTATTTCTTTTTGGTAAGTTTTTTTTGTTTGTGCTTTTTGTCAATTCGGCCGTCATTTTGAGGTTGAGGCTGATTTATATTGAGTGCATCGGTTAGTGGTTGTTGTTTGTCTATCATGATTACCCCTTTGATGTTTGTTAATAGTTAAATAAATTTTACTGTTAAACACAGAATATTAATATTAACAATTGTTTGCAACTTTAGTTACGCATTTTTACATTAACATCTTATATGTTTGTTTATATCAGCTTAGCCTTCATTTCAAACTTTATTAGAATCCACTTAATCAGTTGCCATTATCATTTTTAATCTTTATGCGCTGTTCATCTCGTACGGTAATCCACCACACAATCAAACCAATGATCGCCAGCGTGACGCCAACCCATGCTGTGCTGGTCCAACCCCAGCCAGCAGCTATGGTCAGTCCTCCAAGATAAGGGCCTAGTGCATTGGCAGCGTTAAAGGCGCTGTGATTTAATGCTGCGGCCAATGTTTGGGCATCTTTGGCTACATCCATAAGGCGGATTTGCAGCAAGGTACCAACGGCACCGCTCATACCTATCAGGATAACCTGTATACATACCCAGTAGGGATAATGCACGGCAAAAGGATACAAGGCTAACATGGCTGCAGACCAAACGAGTAACCATGCAAGGCCAGTCATGACGTGGCGGCCTACTAGCCGCGGTACGATGATATTGCCAATGGTCATGCCTACGCCGTAGAGACACATAACTAATGGTACGTTTCGGGGTGACATGCCTGTGATGTTTTCGAGAGTTGAGGCCATATAGGCGTAGATGCCGAACATGCCGCCAAATCCTATGGCGCCTATGGCAAGAGTCAGCCATATCTGCCGGTTAGTCAGTGCACCTAGTTCGCGCACCGCACTGCTGTCTCCACCTTGCATACAGTGAGGTGGTAGAAAAACGGCTACAAGGATAACGGTGATGGCTGCCAGTATAGCTACGATTAAAAAAACGACACGCCAACCTAAGGCCTGTGCCAGCCAGCTGCTTAAGGGTACGCCAACAGTAGTGGCTATGGTTAAGCCAATCATCATTAATCCGACTGCTTGTGTACGCTTATCCGGCTGCACCATGGCTGCGGCAACCAACGCACCTACGCCAAAGTAGGCGCCATGCGGCAAGCCACTTAAAAAGCGAAACAGCATCATGCTTTTGTAATCAGGAGCAAGCATGGTACCCAGATGAGCCAGAGAGAAAAAAGCCATGAGCACCAGTAGTAGGCTTCGCCTGCTGAACCGAGCGCCAAATATAGCTATTACGGGTGCGCCTACAACGACACCAAGTGCATAGATACTGATTAGGTGACCGGCCGTGGGTTCGCTGATGTTCAGTCCGCTGGCAATGTAAGGTAATACGCTCATGGTAGCAAATTCAGTGGTACCGATGGCAAAGCCGCCAACGGCAAGGGCAAACAGGAGCCAGCGGGGATGTAGAATGCGGTTGAGTTCTGTATTCATAGGTATGTGGTTCAGTATTGATCTTGCTGAATTTGTTGTATGGTTGATTTGTTTTAGTCTAACTGATTGAGAATCATAAGTAAAAATACGGATTTCTTCTGAAATTTCTTGGCATTTTTTGAATGGGTTGGTGTAATGGTTATGAGGCAGAAAATGCGATGATGTTTTTGAGTAATTTTTATGCTGTTGCAACCATTTTGTACGCTGTTTTGTGGTGTTGGAAATATTTATTTTAATGCAAAGATAATTTAATTTGCGATTGTTATTGTTTTTTTAGGGTTAGGAAGCCATTGTTTCTTACAGTTACGTTGCTATAGCAGGATATAATAAGTTTAATCGTGTACTTTTTATATACTGTTTAATTTTATTTGATTGGAATGAATGATGAGTAAGCCCAGTGCTCAAACCCTTGAAAATCGTCTGGATGATGCGCAGTTGCTGGCTGATGAGGCTAAGTATTGCTCTTTCGGTGATACGGTTCATTATGTTAATCCACCGAAAATTTTTGATGGCTGTGAAGGCAGCTACATGTACGATAAGGATGGTAAGCCGTATTTGGATTTACAGATGTGGTATTCGGCCTGCAATTTCGGTTATGCCAATGAGCGATTGAATAAGGTACTGAAACAACAGGTAGACAGTTTGCCGCAGTGTGCTAGTCAGTATCTGCATCCTACCAAGATTGAGCTGGCTAAAACCATTGCTCTGGATATGAAACGCAAGTTTGGACATGATGGACGGGTACATTTTAACGTTGGTGGTTCTCAGTGTATTGAAGATTCACTGAAAATCATTCGTAATGCTTGTGAGGGCCGTTCGCTGATGTTTGCGTTTGAAGGTGGCTATCACGGCCGTACGCTGGGTGCTTCTTCGATTACTTCCAGCTTCCGTTATCGCCGCCGCTACGGACACTTTGGTGATCGCGCGATGTTTATTCCGTTTCCCTATCCGTTTCGCCGTCCTAAAGGAATGACGGCTGAGGAATATGGTGAACATCTAGTGGCTGATTTTGCTCGCTTGTTTGAAACGGAATACCATGGTGTATGGGATCCGAAAGCAGGCCAGGCTGAATATGCGGCTTTTTATGTGGAACCGCTGCAAGGTACGGGCGGTTATATTGTGCCACCACGAAATTATTTTAAAGGTCTGAAAAAAGTTTTGGACCAGTATGGAATTTTGCTGGTGGTGGATGAAATTCAGATGGGCTTTTACCGTACAGGTAAGTTGTGGTCAATCGAGCACTTTGATGTTAAGCCTGATATGCTGGTATTTGCTAAGGCTCTCACAAATGGTATGAATCCGCTGGGTGGTTTGTGGGCGCGGGAAGAATTGATTAATCCGCAAGTATTTCCGGCTGGTTCTACACATTCAACTTTTGCCTCTAATCCTTTGGGTACGGCTGTTGGCCTTGAAGTATTCAAGATGATGGCGGAAGTTGATTATGAAAAAATGGTGATGGAAAGTGGAGCTTACTTCCTTGAAGGCCTGAAAACGCTGGAACAACGCCATAAAGAAATCGGTGAAGTAGATGGTCTGGGTTTGGCTCTACGGGCAGAAATCTGTACTGAAGATGGCTTCACCCCGAATAAGGCTTTGGTAGATAAGATGGTCGACATCGGTATGTCTGGTGATCTGGACTGGCACGGTCAGAAAATGGGTCTGGTACTGGACATCGGTGGTTATTATAAGAATGTAATTACTTTTGCACCGTCATTACATATTACCAGAGCGGAAATCGATCAGGGCATTGAGTTGCTGGATCAATTGATTACGCGGGCTAAAAAAGAGCTGAACGTTTAAGCTACGGTATACGGCAGCTCAGCAATCGGTTTAGCTGGCTGCCCTCTGAGATTATATGAAATATCTAAGTCAACTGGAACCGGACGAGCTGGTGGAAACATTTCTGGCCTGTCCACCACTCAATTTCAGCGCGTGGCAACTATCAAATGGCGTGCCTGCTTTTGCGACACGCTTTGATTTGCTCACGACTGCTGATACCGATTTTCAACAGAAGATACGGCATTGGCCTTTTTTTGATTGGTGGCAGCGTTTTCTACACCCTCTTACCTGTTTTATCGGAACAACAGTATCTGAGTATGCTCTGTTTTCACCACAACAACCGGCTCATCAACTGGCAACAGAAATATTACAAAGTTATGGCAAAAAATATCCGCTGCTGATTGTGAAAGATATTCCTCAACAATCACCATTATTAAATAAAGAAGCAAATGAGTATGCAAACGAGCTGATTCTGACTTTGAAGCAACGAGGTTTTATCGAAGTGGAAGGTCAGGCGCTAGCTTGGGTGCCGATTGATTTTCAAAATATTAATGAATATCTAGGGCGCTTATCCTATCAACGACGTAAAAATTTTCGCCGTAAGCTGAAAACTCAAACTCTAGTTAAAATAAGCTGTTTGCATAGTGGAGATGTTTGCTTTCAAGATGAAGTAGTTTTAGAGCAGTATTATCAGCTGTATTTAAATGTTTACAATCAAAGTGATGTACATTTTGATTTGCTAACGCGGGATTTTTTCCGTAGGTTGCTTCAGGACGGTAATAATCAGGCCAGAATTTTCACTTATCATTATCAGCAGCAAATGGTTGGCTACAATATTTGCTTTGTGCTCAATAATATGCTGGTGGATAAATATATTGGTTTTGCTTATCCGTTGGCACGCGAACTGAATCTGTATTATCTAAGCTGGTTTTACAATCTGGAGTATGCGAGACAGCAAGGTTTGAAGTTTTATATAGCCGGCTGGACAGATCCGCAGGTTAAGGCTTCTTTAGGCGCTCAGTTTACTTTTACCAAACACATGGTGTATGTCCGCAACCCCGTTTTGCGTGCTTTGCTTAGTAAACTCAGTAGTCGTTTTGAGCAAGATAAAAACTGGCAGGAAGCGCATAAGCAGGATAATCAGGACGGCAGATAGTATGAATAAAACGGTTATTCTGGATTTTGACAACAGCACTGGCACTATACCCGATGCTGTCAGAATTGAGCTAGGGCAATGGCAGGAGGCTATTCGTTTTGGATGTTCGCACGCTCGCTTCAGCCAGCTGAAGCAAGAACTCGAGCAAAAGTTACCGGAACACTATGGCACAGTTTTGATGGGCAGCGGTGATTATCATCATGTTTCGCTGTTGCTTATAAAACGTTTACAACAATATTTTACTGCTACAAAACCGATAGAAGTGGTTATTTTTGATAACCATCCAGACAACATGCGCTATCTGTTCGGGATTCATTGTGGTTCCTGGGTGAGCTATGTGGCGCAATTGCCTTTTGTCAGCCATGTGCATGTGCTAGGTATTACTTCCAAAGATATTGGCTTTGCTCATAGCTGGGAAAACCGGCTAGCTCCATTATTTCAGGGCAAACTTACCTACTGGAATATGGATGTAAAAATTGGCTGGGCCCAAAAAATCGGTTTGAGCCATGCTTTTCATAGTTTTGCATCCCCGGAAGAGCTGGTTAGTGGTTTTATTCAAGCACAGCAACGAAATAACAGACCAGTATATGTTTCTATTGATAAGGATGTGCTAGCTAAGGATGTGGTGCAGACTAACTGGGATCAGGGACGTATGCAGCTTAATCATTTATTGTCCGTAATAAATTCGCTAAATCAACGCATTATTGGTAGTGATATTACTGGCGAAGTTTCACAATGGGAATATACAAGCTGGCTTAAACGTATGCTCAGTGCTATGGATAAACAGGAACCAATTCCGGAAGCCACGCTATCTGCATGGCAGCAACAGCACCATGCTGTCAATCAGCAGTTACTCTCAGCCTTAGTTCACCACCCGCAAACCACACGCTGAATAACTGCACAAATTTGCTCAAATTGCGCATCTGTCAGCCAAGGGCTATTGGTAATGGTTAACATACGAGCCGCAAAATCTTCAGCATTGGGTGTGGATTCCTTTGGTACAATCGGCTTTAGGTAATCGTACTGCGCCAGTGTATGGATAAATAAGCGGGTTACGCCCAAGGGGCTAGTCCATAACTCTTTTAAAATAGCATCACGCTGTTGATTAGTCGGCACTAACACCATTAAAAATGGCCACACTCCCTGACCATAATGATCAACAATAACTTGTATAGCGCTGATTTTCTGCAACTGCTGAATCCTCTGTTGCGCTTGTAGGTGTAATGTTTGCAAAAATGCCGGTAATCGCTGGAAGGCATTGGTGGCAACATGCTGCCGTATATGGCCTACCCGATGCATAGGAATGTCGAAATCAAAATCATCGCCTACTGCTGCAATCCATTGCTGCTGACGCAAAGCTTTGCGCCGGCCGCGGCCATAGACAAAATGCAGACCGGTAGGATGATATAAGGCTGTATAGCCGAATAGTTGTAGTGTACGCAGAAATTCCCATTTAAAACGGTGTGGTAACAGTTTATTGGCAGTTTTCTGTAAGCTCCTGCGCAATTGAGTTTCGGGGGCGGTAACTAATCCGCCCTCATACATGGTCAAACCTTTACCGGCAGCCAAACTGAAGAGAACCACATCACCGTATTGACCGACTTCTGCGCCCAGAGCCTGCGCAGCATCTTCGATTACAGCTATCTGTTGAAATTGGGCTAACTTTTTAACACTAGCTACATCAGAGACCCGCCCGCCCAGATGAGTTGGAATGACCGCCAGCACTTTTTCATTCAATAAATTAGTTAAGTGCGCGGTCTCCAAATCAATACTGTTGGGTTTTAAATCGCAAAGCTGTATCTGCAAACCACAATGATGGATAGCTAATGCTACCAATGGACAAGTATAAGCAGGTACGATTACGATTTTACGCTCAGGCTGTTGATGCGCTAGTGTAGTTAACGCTATCACCAGCGCTGCCGTACCTGAACAGGTTAGTTGTAATGGTGGCAAGTTAAAGCGTGCGCTTACTTTGTCGGCCAACGATGATTTTACCGGCAGCCAGTCCCGCCATTGTAGCGGTAAGCCAGCTGTAGGCGGATTTTCATAATAGTTAAACATAAACGGCACTAAAATTTAGACCTGAAACAGTCAACAGGTTTCATCATCGTGACGATTTTCATTCTGGACAATTTCTTTTTCTGCCAACGCCAGAAAGATGATACCACCCACAATAAATACTGCACCAATAATGCGTATGGCCGTAATATGTTCATGAAATAGAAAAGCCGAAACCAGCATGACTGTTACCACTTCCAGATGCGAAGCGGCAAAAGCTGGGCCGACCGGCGCCTTTTTCAGTAAGGCCATCCAAGTAAAAAAAGCACCGATATAGCCAGCAATAGCAATATAGACCCAAGGCTGGGTAAAGACCCTTAATATCCAACCCAGATTGGCTTCAAGTGGCTGTGCATGAATAGCTGTGAGTTTAAAACTGCTCTGTCCCAGAGTGTCAAATAATAATAAAAGTGCAAAGCCGATTAAATAAAATTTACGCATTATGAAGCTCCTACCAGCACTACACCAATGGTGATACAGAACATGCCAAGAAGCCGGAAGCGGGTGAGCTTTTCCTGAAACAGAAGACGTCCTACCAGCATCAGCACAATAATATTAATTGAGCCAAGCAATATACCCTGTGATAATGGTACCTGACTTAAAAACGCCAGCCATAATAAAAATTCGGCTACATAGGAACCAATACCAATCCACAGCCAATAATTACAAAACAAATCAATCCAGTAATACCAACCATCGCGGTTATTAGGTGCGATGGCTGCATATTTAAATGCTGTTTGACCAAGGGTATCAAAACAGATATTGGCAAACCACAGCACAAAAACAATCAGGGACATACAATCATTCTTTCTGTAACAGGAAAAACTTTTTAAGCTGATTGAGCAATATTTTCAAAGAAAGCTACTGATTGATTAATTACTTCCCGCCGCTGCCTGTCTATAGTAATTAGATGATAGCTGTCATCAAGCACTACAAATCGCGTAGGACCACTTACGTGTTTTTCCACTAGTCGCGCATTGGTGTTGATATTGGCAATATCATCATGACCTGAATGCATAATCAAACAGGGTGCTTTTACCTGTGAAAGCTGCTGACGCATCAGTTTGGCCAACGCTTGCATTTCTGCCAGAGCAGGAAACGGGTTACCTGCTAAACCGGCACTAGCACTGTCACCACTGAACATACTAGCAGCGACCGTGGCACGGATACGTTCATCCTTCAGACCGTACGGTGGCTTTTCGATAAATGAAGTTTTTTGGAATAAATGCAGTTTTTTTAAAACAGGCAGCAGAACAAAAAGCTGTTTTGCCCATAACGGAATAGACCAGCCATCATAGCTGAACGTCACTCCATAGACGCCAACTCCTTTTACTAGCTCGGGCTGATCAGCGGCCAGCTTCAAAGCCAGCAATGCACCCATGGATAATCCCGCAACAAACAGGTTATCAACACGCTCCCGTAAAAACTGAGCGGCTTCCTGCACACTAGCATACCAGTCACGCCAGCTAGTCTGACATAAATCAGCTTCATCACCACAATGTCCCGCTAGCTGCATAGCATAGACAGTAAAGCCGGCCTGATGCAATCCTTTAGCCAGAATACGCATTTCATTCGGCGTGCCGGTCAAACCATGGATGAGTAGCACACCATTGTGATTACCGGGTAAAAAATAGGAGGAATCTTGAATCATAATAACAAATCGGCGGATGATACTTTAGGCTGGAGACAGGCAATAATTTTCTACCGGTTCTTCAATCAAATTAGGCAGAATAGCTGCAACATCACCAAAATCCTGAATCGGATAGTACTGGATACCCCGCTGCTGACAGAAATCAATCAGTTTATCCTTGGCAAAAACCAGATCGACTTTATCGGCCACACAAAAATCCGAAGTACCATCGCCGACATAAAAAACTTTCTGAAAACCAAACAATTTCTGACGATGTTGACATTTGCAATTTCCACTGGCTTTGAGGCAGTGCTCATTAGCATAAGGAAATTCCAGCTGCCAACCCCGCTGTTGATTATGTAATAATCGGTTGGCATAAACAGGAAGAAAATCATAGCCATAGCGATTCAGAATTGACCGAATAGCATAATCCAACCCATCACTGACGATATGCACATTCAAATGCATGTTACGAGCTAAATGAATAAACTTGCTGAAAGCCGGATCAATGCGGATTGTTGTGAGTACATTGTCCAGCTCGGACAGACTGGCGTCCATATTAGCAATCTGCTGACGCATGCATTCTCGCGAACCAATCATGCCTTCCTGCCATTGCTTCTCCAATTGGATACATGTATCGTTACCAAAATGTTCAAGCAATGTATCAGTAACATCTTTCTCACTGATGGTACCGTCAAAATCACACAATACAGTATACTGATACAAATCAGTTGCCTGAAATAAAGATTTCAGACCAGTCTTATTTTCAACAATGGGTGTAAAACAACTCATATCATTCCGTGTATAAATTACAAACGAAACAGGCTAGTATTGTAAAAGGGATAAAGGGTGGGTTATTTAAATTGATTAAATACAATCGTGCAAAAAGCATAACCAGCACGTCCGGTTTAACATAGTCACGCTGCTACTATTTATGCAAGCAGCAACAATCCTGATTTACCAACCTGAGATTAAGGCAACTAAAATCAAAATCGACTGATTTACTTAATATTTATTTCAAATAAAGCTTCACAGCAACATTCCATTGCCCACAGAAATAATTGCAGAAATATGCTATAACTCTGACAGTAGATTGTATTTATCCACTATACATTCAGCCCAATTCCCGCACTTATCAGACACACTTCTATTCAGATTACTGAAATATTTGAGAAATATTTGAGAAATATTTGGCAAATAAACTGGGTATTCTAAAACATTTCATCCAGAAATCAAACCTACGTAATTAATGTATCTATAAAATTATCATTGAAAATTGTGACTCGAAATAATATCAATTGTTATTTTTGCAATATCAAAGAACAAATAATTGATTAAATTATATTATTTTTACAAAATAAGTTATTAATGCATTGGTCAGCATAAAATCATTTTATTGAAGCGAATTGCAATATCATTTCCCATATAGGGAATTGGATTAGTATTAAAGGTCAAACAGATTTTAGAAAAATAAATGGATTTCTTGCTAATTGGCTTGTTTCACGAAATAATTCAAACAGAAAAATTTTTAAAATGTGAAAAAAGATTTGAACGGTTTGATCGACAAAGACAAATTGGCAAATAACTGATAAATTTCTATTTCGTAGTATGAGAATGATTTATCAGCACGAAAAATCTATATATCTGATTTACATATTTATTCATCTATCCGCATAAAGCAGAAAAAGTGCGAAATGGATATTCCGCACTTTTCTTTATGATCATATTTGATTATATGCAATCTTCTGAAGAATCTGCATTATATAGGTCTTTAATCGTCAGTCATTTTAGGTTCAGCATTTTGCAAACCGAATACATGTGCTGACTCAGGACGGACATCATCCATATCATGTCCAGGATTCATTACCAGATCACCTATTTGAACTGCATTAGATGCACTGATAATCAATGCAGAAGATAAATTATCACTCACACGGTAAACCATTGCCAGACCAACCTCCTCAGCAGGAATACTTAAATATTTAAATACGTTGCGTGATGATTTTGAATCTGTCGAAAATCCTGCTTTAAACTGACGACTTTTAGTATACAAACTCAATACAGTGCCTTTATCTATACCGTCATTTTTACCCAAATTAATAGTAATTGTCTGATAAGGGCCAGCTTCCTGTATGCCATCCATTACAGACACAATTTTGCCTTTAACCTGAGTATTAGGTGCATGAGGCATCATTTGAAACGGATCATGCTCATCTGTAATTTTTAACAGATAATCGCCCTTATTGATTTCAGATGCAATATTAGTCACAACCATTGGCTGTGCGGTACGTGTTGGTAATTTAATCAATGGATTCACACGTGTATAATATTCATCTTTGGGTAAGTTGGCAGCTTCATCTGGGCTTCGCTCGTTCAGAGCACTGTTTTGTCCCGCTAAAGTAGCAACTTCACCGCTAAAGCGTACTAGCTGACCAAGATATTTATGCGTATCTGGGTCGGTAACATTCTGTTCAATGCGATAAACCAGATAGCGGCCTGGTTCAAGTTGGCGATCTGCATAAACTCTATCCCCTTTAGAAAACAATATTCTGTTTTCCGGTCCCGCAGCTAATCGTGGTGCATTTCTGGTCTCCTCCTTATCAATGACCTGCGGATGCTGCATAAACATTCTGAAAAAATCAACATCTATAGTACTGATTCCATAACCAGAAGACAGATTACGAATTTTCGGCTCCAACTTAATCGTTGGAATTCCTGCACTGTTATCAAAGCCAAGACGGGGCTGACCATCTACATAGCGCAAAGACAATACCTGCCCTGGATAAATCCTTTGCGGATTATGGATTTGACTACGATTGGAGCCCCAGAGCTTGGGCCATTGCCATGGGCTATAAAGATACTTACCGGATATGCTCCACAGTGTATCGCCGTTTTTGACTACATATTGCGCTGGTGCATCTGGACGAATTTTCAGTTTTGCCATCACAGGTGCGGATATGGCCATACTCAGTGTACACAGCAGAGTTATAATATGTTTATGCATGTAAAGTATCCTTAGGGAAATTACTGTTTTAAATAGTTGTTATATGACATAGTATGGATATAAGTGCCAGTTTACCTGAATCTATATCAACAATCTTTAAAAATCCAGTTTTGCCATCATGTAAACAGGTCAGATTGAACAAGGAATTAAACACATAATGGCTCTATTAAACATTTTACAATATCCTGATGAGCGTTTACATACTGTTGCGCAGTCTGTGACTCAATTTGATGACAGAATCCGCACACTAGTGCAGGATATGGCCGAGACCATGTATCAGGCCAGAGGAATCGGGTTGGCTGCCACTCAGGTAAATGTTCATGAACGTGTAGTAGTGATGGATCTCTCCGAAGAACGTAATGAACTCAGAGTCTTCATTAATCCGGTAATAACTGCCCGTGAGGGTGATACCGAATATGAAGAAGGCTGTCTTTCTGTACCCGGCATTTATGAAATGGTACACCGCTCTGAACGTATCTCGGTTGAAGCATATAATGAGCACGGTGAAAAGTTTACTCTGGAAGCAGACGGCTTGCTGGCCATCTGTATCCAGCATGAGCTTGATCACCTTGCTGGTAAAGTATTTGTCGAATATCTGTCGCCATTAAAACAGAATCGCATAAAAACCAAACTGAAAAAACGCGCCCGCGAAAAAATGTAATTTGACCTTTTGTCTGACCTGTTAACTGTATCGCCAGTAATAAATACTTGCGGTGATGCATTGTGGATTTGTTGTATGAAGCCTTCTGTAATATTTGCTGGTACTCCTGATTTTGCCGCAGCCGCACTTAATGCCATCGTTGCTGCCGGTTTTGAAGTGCCATTGGTTTTAACCCAGCCAGATCGTCCCAGTGGCCGCGGATTGAAACTACAACCAAGCGCGGTAAAAAAAGCTGCCTTGACACATGGACTTAACGTTCTTCAGCCTGCAACACTTAAGACGGCGGAAGCACAGACCATATTACAGGAACAGAATGCAGATGTGATGGTTGTAGCAGCTTACGGATTAATACTGCCGCAGGCTGTATTGGAAATACCTAAGTACGGTTGTCTAAATATTCATGCTTCTCTTTTACCACGATGGCGCGGTGCGGCGCCCATCCAGCGCGCCATCGAAGCTGGCGATAAAGAAACCGGCGTCTGTATCATGCAAATGGATGCTGGTCTGGATACCGGTGCGATAATCAGCCGCCATACTTACACTATAGGTGCTGATGATACGGCAGCTAACGTACACGATGCTTTAATGCATTTAGGTGCCACTGCGATTGTTGCTGATTTACGACAGATTGAGCGTTTACAAGCTATTCCTCAGAGTGAGACGGGTGTTACCTATGCCCAGAAATTAACCAAAGCAGAGGCACAAATCGATTGGTGTCAACCGGCTACTGAAATTGTCCGCAAAATTCGTGCCTTTAACCCCGTACCCGGAGCTTGGACTATCTGGCAAGATAAACCACTAAAAATCTGGCAGGCAAACATCACCGCACATTCTGGTGCGGCAGGTACTGTCTTGCATAGCAACGAACATGAACTGATTATTGCCTGTGGCACAGGCGCCATCAGCATTCAGGAAATTCAGAAGGCAGGCAGTAAAGCCATGTCTGTAGCTTCATTTCAGAGTGGACATACCTTACCAGAGGGTAGCAGATTGGACTCAGCGGAGATCAGTGCATGAGCATGGCACGAGCTCAACAGTTGGCAGCCTACTCCTTAGGAGAAGTATTAAGCGGTCGTAATTTAAGTGAAGTACTGACTCAGCTTATACAGCAGCATAGTGAACTGTCTCCAGCAGACAAAGGTGCATTGCAAGATTTAAGTCACGGCAGCTTGCGGTATTTAGGTTTACTGCAGCAGCTAGTACGAAAAATGACAAAATCATTTCCGCCTAATGAGATCAATCATCTGCTTATCATTGCCTTGTATCAGCTAAATTTCAGTCGTAACGCTACTCATGCAGTGGTCAATGAAGCAGTGAATAATGCTCGTCAGATCAACGGCGGCCGCTATCAGAAGCTGGTTAATGCTTTACTCCGGCGTTTTCTGCGCGAGCGTGAAACGCTTATAGCCACCACCAACAAGCAGGAAGAAGCACGCTACAATCTGCCAGCGTGGTGGTTAAATTACCTGAAAAAACACTATCCTCAACATTGGCATAATATAGCTACGGCCATGCAGCAACGCCCACCCATGACCCTGCGCGTAAACCGCCGTGTTACCGATGCTGAACAATATTTGAACGAACTGGTTAAAGCCGACATACCGGCAAAAATTTTAGATACGCATAGCATCATGTTGCAACAGCCTATAACTGTGCAAAAACTACCAGGCTTTGCAGATGGTCTGGTTTCCGTACAGGATTATGGAGCACAGCAGGCTATTCCATTGCTGAATCCACAGAATGGCGAACGCATTTTGGATGCCTGTGCCGCCCCGGGTGGTAAAACCGGACATATACTTGAATGGGCAGAATGCGAAGTCACAGCACTAGATATTGATTCTCAGCGTTTGCAGCGAGTAAAGGATAATCTGCAACGTCTTCAGCAACAGGCACAGCTGCATTGTGCCGACGCAAAAGAGCTGCACTCATGGTATGATAACAACACTTTTGATGCCATTTTGGCCGATGTACCCTGTACCGCTTCCGGTGTAGTAAAACGTCATCCGGATATCAAATGGCTGCGTCAGCCACAAGATGGCCAAAAAACAGCCTTACAGCAGCAGGCTTTATTGGATAATTTGTGGCTGACATTAAAATCTGGCGGACGCATGCTATTGGCCACTTGTTCGATTTTTGTCGAGGAAAATCAGCAGCAACTGGCCCGTTTTTTAACCCGACATTCCGACGCCCGAGAGCGTCTGTCACGTGTATTGTTACCGAACAGCAGACAAGATGGCTTTTTTTACGCGCTTATCGATAAAATTTAGTCTATTTTTTGCCTGTCTGCTCTGCCTGAGCATCACTCTGGCACAGGCAGAAGGCATAAGCACCACGCGTGCTCAGGCCTATATTACTCCCAATGGCCAGCTTTCCATCAATACCCGTTTTAACACCCAGCTGCCCGATCAGCTCAAACAGGCACTGACGCAAGGCGTTCCTTTAAACTTCGATCTCAACTACCAGCTCACCGCTCCTACTCTTGCCTCCTACCGCAACCGGATTAACAATCTGATTGCAGGTGATAATCTTATCCAGTACAAGCTCGCATATCATCCTCTGACCAATCGCTATCGAGTCAGCATGGGGTCAACGTTCTCTACCGAATACAATAGTTTGGAAACAGCACTTAAAGCCATTGGTGCAGCTGCAAACTGGCGTGTTCTCAGTAGTGGCACACTCAGTGGCGTATCAGCCGGAGAAGTACGAGCTGATGTCCGCCTTAGTTTGAGCATCAGCCAATTACCGAAACCTTTCCAAATCAATGCTCTAACTTCTCATAACTGGCAACTAGATTCCGGCTGGCATCGTCTGGTTATCAACGCGGATTAATTAATATGAGACGGCTACTTCTGGTCATGGCAGTACTCTGTGTAGTGACTCTGTATGTTCTGGCTGTCGCCACCGGTAATACTGGCTTCTTATCACAGTATTTCTGGTTCGCATTCGGATTTGCTTCCTTACTTGTACTGACACTGGCCGTTGTGGCTGCTTCTTACTGGTGGAAACTTTTACAAAGTCGGCACCGGCAGGAGTTTGGTTCCAAAATTGCTATGCGTCTGGCATTAATGTTTACATTGGTGGCTGTTCTCCCTGGCCTGTTTCTGTTTGGCGTTTCTGCACAATTCATCTCTCACAGCATACATTCATGGTTTGGTAACGATACCGAAGAAGCCCTTAACCGCAGTATTAGTTTGAGTAAATCGGCTCTGGATTATGAATTAGATAACAGCGTGCGACGCGCCGTCAATATCCAAATTGCATTAATAGCAGCCAATGGATTGCAAAGCCCAGTTTTACCGATTTTACAAACTTATGGTCAGAATAAACAGTTTAGCCAACTCAATATTCGCAATCTGCATAACGGCCAACTAGTTGCCGAATACAACCCCAAGCACCTGCCCGCACCAGAACTCAATCCAAATCTTTTGTCCCATCTGCATAGCACGGGTTCAATCCGCGAAATTGAAAGCATCAACAATATACTTTATGCACAGGGCTGGCTGATTTTGCCGGGGCATAACAACGATAAAGCCCTGTTTTTCCGCCAACCTATTCCAGCCAAAGTAGCGCGGGATGCTACCTTAATCGAAGCCGCACACGCCAAATACGGAGAACTGAGTTTTACCAAAAAAAGCTTGCAAACCTTTTTTCTGGCCACTCTGCTGATGGCTACCCTGCTGGCAATCGTTTTGGCTTTACTGGTAGCATTGTATTTTGCCCGTCAGTTTGTAGCACCGATTCTTTCTCTTGCAGATGGCGCCAGAGCCGTAGCCAAAGGTGATCTGAATGTACAGCAAACCATTTACCGCAATGATGAACTAGGCAAGCTTACCGGACTCTTTAATCACATGACCGTACAGCTTCGACACTCACGTGAACAGCAAGAAGCTGCACGCCATTATTTGGAATATATTCTCAACAGTCTGACCACTGGCGTAGTCACGCTTGACGCTGATAACCATCCGATTACCTACAACCAGATGGCAGAAAATATCCTCGGACAAAATCTAGATGCCATTCTAGGGCAAAATATAGATCAACTGTCCGAGCTAAACCCGCAATCAGCTATGCTGGCCGATGTATTTCGGCAGATTTTGTCCACAAAACATCAAAACAAACCTGTACAAATCACTTATAATCACAAAGATGAAACCTTGATACTGCTGGGTAAGGCTACGCCACTGCCGGAAGACAGCGGTGGCGGCACTATTTTGGTATTTGATGATGTTACTGCACTGGTAAGCGCCCAAAAAGAAGCTGCATGGGGCGAAGTAGCACAACGGCTGGCACATGAAATCCGTAATCCACTTACGCCTATTCAGCTCTCAGCCGAGCGGCTGGCTTGGAAACTCAGTGATAAACTTAATGAATCGGATGCACAGATACTCAACCGTGCCACCAATACTATTATTAGACAAGTAGCCGCCATGAAAGACATGGTTGAAGCATTCCGCAATTATGCACATGCCCCGGCATTAAAATTCACAAACCTTGATTTAAATGAACTAATTCGCGAGGTTTTGGTACTTTATGAAGGTAGTAATTGTACATTTACGGTTAATTTGAGTAAGATAGTAATGTATGTTAACGCCGATAGCGGCGCTTTACGTCAGGTTATTCACAACCTGCTCAAAAACGCCGTGGAGGCTGCCAGCGCTGATGCTTTACCCCATATCAGCGTAACAACCGAAATAAATAACGAACATATCCTTTTCTATGTGAGCAACAATGGTAAAACATTCAGTCAGGAGATGTTATTACATGCATTCGATCCATATGTAACGGACAAACCCGGTGGTACCGGACTGGGATTGCCAGTAGTCAAAAAAATCATTGAAGAACACGGCGGACGAATCCAGATCAGTAATCAGAAAAATGGACTGGCTTGTGTCAAAATAACCTTACCATTACAGGTGAATAGAAATGCGAAGCAGTGATATTTTAATTGTTGACGATGAAATAGGTATCCGCGATTTACTATCGGAAATCCTGCAAGATGAAGGTTATACCGTCACTACGGCCGAAAACGCCGATACTGCCCGCCAATTACGCCAGCAAACCCGTCCCGCTATGGTGTTACTGGATATCTGGATGCCAGACTGTGATGGAATTACTTTACTAAAAGAATGGGCAAAATCGGGACAGCTTACCATGCCAGTAGTGATGATGAGCGGCCATGCCAGTATCGATACTGCTATAGAAGCTACCAAAATCGGTGCACTTGATTTTCTGGAAAAACCTATTTCCCTGCAAAAACTGCTTAGCTCCGTAGACCGCGCTTTAAAATACGGACAAATGCAAGCAGCTTCCAACCTATCTCTGGACAAGCTTGGACATAGCCCTGCGATTAAAGAATTAAATCAGCAACTGGAACGCATCGCAAAATTCAGCACCCCAGTGTTACTGACTGGTGAGTTGGGTTCTCCATTTGAGCTTGTAGCCCGCTCTTTTCATAAAAATGCCACGCCTTGGGTAGAACCATCCAAAGTAGAACAAATTGTTGACGCCCCGATAGAATTATTACAAAAAGCCACCGGTGGCATTCTTTATCTGGGCGATATTGCCCAGTACGGCAAAAGCACTCAGCAAAGTATCGGCTTTATCCTGACCAAAGCTGATCGCTACAATGCCCGTATCGTATGCGTGTGTAGCCGCCCCATCAAAGAAATGATTACCGATCCGTTACAGGACAACAAACTGCTCAATACCCTTTCATCTTTAATAGTGCCAATTCCACCTTTACGCCAACAGTTGGATGATATGGTATTTCTAGTTGAACAAATTACCAACGAGCTGGCTGAAAGTCAGAAAATTCCACCGGTAAAATTCACCACAGCAGCTCTGAATGAATTACGCCAGTACGACTGGCCGGGCAATTTAGAACAACTGCGCAGTGTCGTCAAAAGTCTGATGATGACCGCAGAAAATAATGAAATCGATGTAAATGCCATCAGTACCATACTGAACCAATTTAAGCATAATCACCCGCAGGAAAACATGACGGGCTTCAATTTCGATATGCCACTGCGTGAATTGCGCGAAGATCTGGAACGACGTTACTTCGAATACCATATTGCTCAGGAAGGCCATAACATGAGCAAAGTTGCTCAGAAAGTCGGATTAGAGCGTACGCACCTGTATCGCAAATTGAAACAGCTCGGTATTCAGTTTTCACGGCGCCAAACAGAAAAATAAAACGGTTGAGCAACCACTTATATAACCATTACCAATAGATTATGAATTATATTCATAATAAGCATCGAATTTTTCAAAGAAAATATGTACATAAAGCATTGATTGGCCTTGCCTGAAACGTTATGGTTAGATATCTACCTATAACAACTGGAGAGGCTGTTCAATCATGAGTTTTACACCGCTGAGTTTTGAATTTTTTCCGCCGCGTACCGAAGAGGGGCGGCGGAAACTGAGTATTACCCGCAAACAACTCAGCCAATATCAACCTGAATATTTTTCATGCACTTATGGAGCTGGTGGCACCACTCGTGCCGGTACACTTCAGACCATTACCGATATCATGAACGATGGCGTGGCTGCAGCTCCGCATCTTGCCTGTATCGGAGCCAGTCGCGAAGAAATGACCAGTCTGCTTCAGACCTATAAAGATATGGGTATCCGCCATATTGTGGCTTTGCGTGGCGATGTTCCATCCGGAGTCGGATTTGGACATCAGGGGCTACGATATGCAAATGAATTGGTAGGACTTATCCGGCAAGAATTTGGCGACTGGTTTCACATAGAAATAGCAGCCTATCCAGAATTTCATCCACAATCGCGCAGTGCCGAAGACGATATCAATCATTTCGTAAAAAAATGTCAAGCTGGTGCCGATTCGGCCATCACCCAATATTTCTTTAATGCAGACAGTTATTTTTGGTTCGTAGATGAAGTTCAAAGCCGTGGGGTCAATATTCCAATTATTCCCGGCATCATGCCGATTGCCAGCTTCTCAAAACTAGCCCGTTTTTCTGAAACCTGTGGTGCCGAAATTCCTCGCTGGCTACGGTTAAAACTGCAATCCTACGCCGACGATACCGCATCAATTAAAGCCCTTGGTTTGGATGTGGTTACCGAAATGTGCGACCATTTACTACAGCAGGGTGCACCTAGTTTACATTTCTATACTTTAAATCAGGCTGGTTTAGTCTCAACAATCTGTCAGCGTTTAGGATATTAATCCTAAGCCAAAGCAGAAATTAAAAACATAAACTACTTTTCCCTTCAAAAACTCTTAATATTTCAAATTTACAGTTTCAAAAAATGATGCCCCTTATCATCTTTATGAAAAGGGGCATCATAATTCTGTATTCTCAATTTTTTAGTAGCTAAAAACCATCAACAAGCAGCCAGAAAATAAATTATGCTAATGCGTTAACAACTGATTCAAAAATTGTTGCGCACGCTCATGCTGCGGATGTAGGAAAAACTCTTCAGGAGCAGCCTCCTCAACAATTTCACCATGATCAATAAATACCACTCTGTCGGCCACTTCACGGGCAAAACCCATCTCATGTGTAACTACCATCATGGTCATACCACTAAGTGCCAAATCTTTCATTACTTTAAGTACTTCACCAATCATTTCTGGATCAAGAGCAGAGGTTGGTTCATCAAACAACATCACCCTTGGTTCCATAGCCAGACCGCGTGCAATCGCTACGCGCTGCTGCTGTCCGCCGGATAACTGCTGCGGATAAGCATCACACTTATGTGCCAGACCCACCTTAGCCAATAACTCTTGAGCTTTCGCTTCAGCCTGAGCACGGCTTTGTTTTTTCACCTTCATCGGTGACAAAATAATATTTTCCAGTACCGTCAGATGTGGATATAGATTGAAATGCTGGAATACGAATCCAACTTCTGTACGTACTCGGTTTAAATCAGCCTTAGGGTCAGCCACGTTAATTCCATCAACCCAGATTTCACCTTGCTGGATTTTTTCTAACTGATTCACAGTACGGATCAAGGTGGATTTTCCGCTTCCAGACGGACCGCAAACCACCACTACTTCACCCTGGCTGACATTCAGATTCACACCATTAATAACATGTAAGTCCTTAAACCACTTATGGACGTTTTTAAATTCAATCATGTATTCCCCACATCATGGAACAGACGGTATCAGTTATTCAAATACACGCGCCATTGTCCAACAAAATATTACTCAAAGCCACATAAAGCTCGGGTTTAATCCGCTCTGGTCGCCAACCTGGATCAATGCCTACATCTATTAATCTGGCATCATCCACCCACTCCTTCAGATTATTATGAATGGTCTTACGTCGCTGCTGGAAAGCCTGTTTAACCAAAGCCGAAAAATGCTGAAAATCCTGCGCAATTCCGATACGCCCGCGCTGTGGAATCATTCTCACTACCGCTGAATCAACTTTTGGAGCAGGGTTAAATGCCTGAGGGGGCACATCCAGTAAATTTTCCATTTCAAAAAAATACTGCAACATCACACTTAAACGCCCATAATCATTACTACCAGCCTCCGCCACCATGCGCTCGACTACTTCCTTTTGCAGCATAAAATGCATGTCTACAATTTCATCAACATACTCACTAAAGCGAAATAACAACGGTGTTGAAATATTATAAGGTAAATTGCCTACTATTTTTTTTCGCCCAGGCACACTCGCAAAATCAAACTGCAGTACATCACCCTCATGGATTTCCAGCTTCGAAGCAAAAGGTAATGTACGTAAACGCGCTACAATATCTCGGTCAATCTCAATTACATGCAGTTTATCCACCGCTTTAGCCAATGGTTCTGTAATAGCGGCCAGCCCGGGACCGATCTCAATTACTGTATCTGCCGGCTGAGGACGTACTGCACGCACAATATCCTGAATAATACTTTTATCTTGCAGAAAATTCTGTCCGAACCGCTTACGGGCACGATGTTCTTTCATAATGCTTCCTTAATCTTTGCCCTATTATAGATTAAAATCCATTTGATCAACTTCGTGCTTAGGCCTATAAAAACACTTATGGACAAGCACACCAGCTAGCCGTATTGATTTATTCCGGTAAATATCGCATAGGATTCACAGCCTGACTGTTTACCCGTATTTCAAAATGCAGTTTTACACCGCTCGTTCCACTGTCACCCATCGTGGCAATGGTCTGACCTGCCTGCACTCTTTGTCCATTACGGACATTCAGAGAGTCATTATATGCATAAGCCGTCATGGTAGTATTGCTGTGTTTAATCAGTATCAGCCTGCCATACCCACGCAGCTCATCACCAGCATACTGTACAGTACCTGCAGCCGCAGCCTTAACCGGTGTTCCACGGTTACCAGCAATATCAATCCCCTTTTGCGTCTGACCGTTAAACATACTAATCACCCTCCCGCGCACCGGCCATTGCAGGCTGATATCAGGAGCAGCATTACTAACAGCAACTGGTGCTGGCTGACGCACCACATTTCCTGACGAATGTCTTTTTACTGTGTTCTTACGTGAACCCCCTACCGGTTTACGCACACGTATCAGCTGCCCTACCTCAATTGCATTTGCATTTGCCAAATTATTCCAACGCACCAGCGTATTAACATTCTGATTAAAGCGTAACCCAATTCTGTATAAGGTATCGCCACGCTGTACACGATAATAACCATTTTGAGCGCTGGCACTCATCACTGGGGCATTTACCGAACCACTACTTTTGCAACCACTCAGCGCTATCGCTAGACAATAAATCAGATATAAACCAAACCTTCTAATCATTACAGACCCTATTTCTATCTGCTTCATTACTCCATCCCAGCCGCAACATACATCCGTATAGCATAACGGCTAAAGCTAATTTGAGGTTGATATTAACATAGCTTTGCCCTCACATCGTCCAGCAACGGTGTGCATGCCAACAATAAACAGACAGTTTTAAGATGTCCATATTGAATTCCTCCAACCCGCAACCATCTGTAAAAACTGTTATTGCTTAATTAAGGGAAACTTACATGCGATATTTGAGCTGGGCTATACTGATACTGGCAGCATTGGAAGTAATTTCCATTATTCTGGTCAGCAATCTGATTGGTGCAGGCTGGACTTTGCTGATTATCATTCTATCGATAGCATGCGGCATTTTTATGCTGCGCAATATCGGTGTATCTGGACTATTTCTTGCCATAGCAACCATCCGTACCGGCAGCAATGTTTCACTTTACCAGTTACTATGGCCGCTGCGTTATGTGCTCGCTGCCATCATGCTTATCAGCCCAGGCTTCGTATCAGACATTATCGCTATATTATTACTCTTGCCCATCAGTGGTAAGCCATTAAACAGCACAAACAACAATCCTTTTACCAGCCAGTCTCAACCAGAGCGTGGTGACATTATTGAAGGAGAATTCACCGTTGAAACAGGCAATGTAAAGCACC
The DNA here is from genome assembly GCF_026535865.1 of Snodgrassella sp. B3800. NCBI lineage: Bacteria > Pseudomonadati > Pseudomonadota > Betaproteobacteria > Neisseriales > Neisseriaceae > Snodgrassella > Snodgrassella sp. B3800. Next base: position 24,474 of record NZ_JAFNPH010000010.1, read on the forward strand.
CACACAACAATCAGCAGCTGCCCCATGAATAACCTGTAAAAAAACAAAAGCCGCACAGCTTTCAGCCGGCAGCTTTTTTCTTACAGATTATTTACGCCAAGCGCATTTGCGGAAACAGAATTACATCCCGTATTGTCTGTGCATCAGTCAAGAGCATAATCAAACGATCCATGCCAATGCCACAACCACCCGTAGGAGGCAAACCATATTCCATCGCACGAATATAATCTGCATCAAAATGCATGGCCTCATCGTCTCCAGCATCCAACTGTGCTACCTGCTCACGGAAACGTGCTGCCTGATCTTCTGGGTCATTTAATTCTGAATATCCATTTGCCAATTCACGTCCAACCACAAACAGCTCAAAACGTTCGGTCAAACCTGGTTTGGTATCAGACGCGCGTGCCAGCGGTGACACTTCTACCGGATAATCTACAATAAATGTCGGCTGCCATAGCTGCGCTTCAGCACACTCCTCAAACAAGGCCAGCTGTAAACTGCCTACAGCCTGAGAAACCGGTAAGGCTCCACCCAGCTTTTTGATTTCAGTTTTTAGCCATTCAGCATCAGCCAGTTGCGCATCTAGATACTGCGGATTGAAATGTTTAATTGCTTCAACAATAGTCATCCGTGCAAACGGCTGGCTTAAATCCACATTCTTTCCGTTATAACTTACAACAGCGCTACCAGTAGCCTCAATAGCAGCAGCACGAATAACCTTTTCCGTCATATCCATCATGCGCTGATAATCACCATATGCTTCATAGAATTCCATCATGGTAAATTCAGGATTATGGCGCGTACTCATACCTTCATTGCGGAAATTGCGGTTGATTTCAAACACCCTTTCCAGACCACCTACAACCAGCCGTTTCAAATACAACTCAGGAGCTACCCGCAAAAACAGATCCATATCTAGGGCATTGTGGTGCGTTACAAACGGCTTCGCCGTAGCTCCACCCGGAATCGGATGCATCATCGGCGTTTCCACTTCCAAATAACGCTCACTAACCATTACATTCCGCACAGCCTGAATAATCCGGCTGCGTTTAACAAACGTATCCCGCGTCTGTTCATTCGTAATCAGATCCACATAACGCTGCCGATATTTCTGCTCTTGATCAGCTAGTCCATGGAATTTATCTGGCAATGGGCGCAATGATTTAGTCAGTAAGCGTAGGCCAGAAACTCGAACAGTCAGTTCGCCATGATTGGTTTTCATCAGCTCACCTTCAGCACCGACAATATCACCCAGATCCCAGTGCTTAAACGCATCGTGCAGTTCTTCACCAACACCCTGATTATTAATATACAGCTGAATACGCCCAGTCATATCCTGAATTGTGGCAAAACTAGCCTTACCCATATGACGTTTCAGCATAATTCGCCCAGCTACCTTTACCGGAATAGCTTTGTTCGCCAGCTCATCCTTATCAAACTGCTCAAATTGCTGGTGTAAATCACCAGCAAAAGCATCACGTTTGAAATCATTCGGAAAAGCAATCCCCTCAGCACGAATTGCCGCCAGCTTTTCACGGCGATGGGCCATAATCTGGTTTTCATCCAGTTGTTCTTCATGCGCGGCCGCCGCCGGCGCATTCTGCTGTTCGCTCATATGCATCCTCATACCATACGCAGTAATTCTTAATAAACTACTGCCCTACCTGAAACATCAAACAAGTTATAAAATTCAGGCAATAACAAATAAAAATTAACCGCCTATTCTAAGACAAAACAGCGAGTTTGACACGTAAAACCCCCTCCGAACTAACAATCAAACAAATTAATTACAAAAAAACTTTCGGTAACAGCGATAACTTAACACCATCAGCCTAAGCTTTCCGTAGCCTTAACCCCATTCACATTAAAATTTTTATTAGTCTTAAAAATATTTATGACAATATCTTGATAATCCGACAGTTGCCGTAATCAATCTCAACTCACTACAAAATCAGATATTCTAATAAAGACCCATACCGTTATTTATCACAAACAATATTGCCCTTTAACAATAATTACCCGCAAACACAACTTATTAACCAATTGAAAGCAAATAATATTTATTTGATAAAAGAAAAAGAAATTTGTAATAAAACCGAATGCATATCCATTATTATCGGAGGCAAGCATGTATCAGTTACATCTTTTTGACACCCCTAATGCAATGAATACAGCATTGGCCACAGCCATTACTGCCAACCTGCAAGATGCAATTAATTTGCGTAGTAAAGCCTCACTGGCAGTATCCGGAGGCCCGACAACTGTTGAACTCTTTCAAATTCTCAGTCAGGCACAGATAGCGTGGAATCAAGTTTACATAACCCTTGTTGATGAACGTTGGGTAGACAAACATCACGAAGACAGTAATGAGCGTCTAATTCATACCCATTTATTACAAAATAAAGCAAAGGACGCGCATTTCATTAGCCTCAAAACTATTGCTGAAAATCCCTATGATGGCGTGGATGAAATTCAGACACGCCTTCAGCAATCACTACCCTTACCTATTGATGCATTGGTTTTGGGAATGGGCGATGACGGTCATACTGCATCATTGTTTCCGCATGCAGAAAATCTGTATAAAGGAATAGACATGCAATCTGACAGACTGGTAATCGATATGAAACCTCTTACCGCCCCTCATGATCGTATTTCACTGACCTTACCGGTTATCCTCAACAGCCGCCATTTATATCTGCAATTAAACGGGAAAAAACAGCAGCAGGTATTAGAACAAGCACTTGCCGGCAAAAATATTAACGATATGCCCATACGTGCAGTTCTACACCAGCAGAAGCTACCTTTACAAATATATCTGGCTCAATAAAAAATGCGCCGGAAAACCGGCGCATTAACAAAAATATAATGGCTTACCACGAATAACGATAATTCAGATTGATACCAAACTTCTGCTCTGTATGCTGACCATTGGCGTAATCCAGTTTTAAATCTGCATGATTACTCGCATTAAAGTCCATACCCAGACCAGCTTCATACAAACCACTATTACCTGCACCGGCAATACGCATATTACTGTCATCTACGAAAGCATGCCCCAAACTGTTCTTATCATGCAACCAGTAAGCACCTGCATATGGATGAAGCGTTATTTTATTCAGAGCTACTGAAGTTCTAACTGCCGCCCCGAGCTGGCTACGGTAAAAAGTGGTACTACTGTTGTATGCATCTCCAGACAAACGTCCGAATGTCATACCAGCTTTAGGCGTAACTACCCACTTATCTGCCAAGGAAAAATCTTTACCAACATCTGCACTAAAACTATTACTATGCCATGTTGTGTTATCCATCTTGCTGGCACTGGCTTTCAAATGGCTGTAACGATAGGCAGCATCAGCAAACCAGCCGCTGGCATGGTTCCAGCCAGCATAAATTCCTGCTGTCAGCGCTTTCAGGTTACCATTTTTATAGTTGCCATAAAAATCCACACTGGAATGGCCTTGTCCTACCAAACCCCCTAGATATATCTGATTGTTTTCATTTCCCAGCGGCAGCAGATGATCATAACCTAATTGCAGACTATAAGATTTTTGTTTAAAGCCTGAAGTAGCCAATCCATCATTAGTACCCACACTTTCGAAATGGTTATTGGCATAATTACTGTCCAGCCACAGATTATTAGCAACAGACTGATCTTTACGGCGCATAAAACGTGTATTTAACGGTTCTTGCATCTGATAAATATACTGGTTCGCTGCCTGGCGCATACTGATCAATGAATTAGCAAAATCACTGATTTCATACTGCGGTCCATAATGGCTACCACCAGATGAAGCAGCACCATTATCATTACTCAGAATCCAATTATTGCCATTCTGATGGAAGAAATAACGATACTTACCCGCATCAACATAGGGCTGCACCATAGAAAAGGAACCATCACCACCCTCAGACTCTACCAGCGTCACTTGCCCATTCGGTGTTTTGGGGCGTTTGCGGCTATCAGATACACTGATTCTATGCTGGCCATGTACCTGACCGTGAATTTCTATTTTATCTGATTTGCCATCAGCCAGACTGGTATTCATATTAAACTGGCTATTATTACCAGTTAAATCGCCATTAATCTTTAGTGTTTTGAATTTCCCATCGTTGCTGAAAGAAACAGTCGAATCATGAATATTCAGTTCATCCAGTACACTATTACCGTTAATCAGCCATGATGTACCGTTATTCAAATTAAATGTTACTCTAGGTGCTGGATGTAAACCAACATAAGTCCTGCCTTCAAGTCGCGAATTATTGGCATTTAATACAAATGGTTGTCTAGCAGCGCTTGAAGCATCAGCCCATTCCGCATCACCTATACTACTATCATTAACACTAAGTAATGTATCTTTTGCAATTAATTCACTATTATCTATATTAAAAGTGTTTTGTAATGCAGGATCATCCTCATCCAAATCATCTATAGAAAATAGTGCAATACCTTTCCCAGAATTTATCAATGAATCATTTACATTGATAACGCCCCCACGATTAATCGAAAATCCAACACTATTAGGCTGCCTTAGGTTAATGACACTATTCCGTAGATTTGCTACTCCTTCCGAATAAGCAGTAATCCCATAATTCCATTCTCCATCGCCATTAATTTTTACATTATCTAGATTGGCGACTCCATCAGGGGAGGAAACTTCAACAGCAGTAGAAAACGAACTATCTTTGCCAAAATCTATCAAGTGATCATGTGCATTTAAAACACTGCCTTCAACTTTATATACAACTGAATTTGGTGAATTAACAGTAAAGTCAGCCTGTGAATCCATTTTAGAATTATCTAAATTAATTGCACTAATGGTGTAACCTTCCTCATTTTCTTCTTTAAAGCCACCTTGCAATGTAAAATGGACACCTTTTGGTATAGTGATCTTTAACTTTTCACCCCATGCACCAGTTGCATTTATACCACTAAGTATATAATCTTTTCTATGTTCTCCATATGCTGGATTTTCTAAAAAAGATGCATCTAAAGTGATTTCAGTTCCAGGTGCAAATTCAACACTAATCGGCGGTGGATTTTTAATTTTAAAATCATGTGAAATTTCAAAAATAGGATCACTAATTATCAGATTTTCAGAATCTTGATGATCTTTCCAGTGATCTTTATATTTTTTAATAGACGGAATAAGATTCTGATACTTTCCTGCAGAGACATAAACATCACTACCTAGTTCTGAACTTGTTCCGATAATACAACCAGTTGAATTCGAACAAGTAGTAGCAGCCATACTATAAACTGATAAAGAACTCAGCACTCCCAGCATTAAAGCTTTAAGTTTCGATGGAGGATGAATAGATTTCATAAAAAATTAACCTTTATAAACATAATCATAATATTAACACACAATATACATATAGGGTTAATATATTTTGACATTTACATTTTAGTTAATGTTAACCTGTATACATCACATCCATCTCTCATAATTTCTAATATTTATTTAATATATAGTGAAGAAATTTGAATGCCACATATTGGAACTAACCAAACCAAATACTTTAGTTACAGAATAACTCCACTTTTATTCAGCCTGAGTGCGCATTCTTTTTAGAAAGTACACATATAAAAAAACTGAATCCTGTTATTCACAGGATTCAGTCCTTGCAGACAAGTAAGCTTTGATACTACTTCACTTGTTCAAGACAGTTTATCAATCCAAAATATTCTTATAGTTATTATTCTGAGTATATTGAATCTAAATTACAGACCTTTAGATTTCAAACGTGCAGCATGATCCAAATAAATGCTGACTGGATCTGGTGTAGTCGGATGAGCACCTGCAATTTGATTGATTGCATCTAAGTGATCCATCTGATAGTCAGAACGGATAACTTTACCCAAATGAGTACAATAACGGCCAACCAAACCATCATTCTGGTTGCGTTCTTTAGTAAATAAAGCACTTAAGGCAACCAAAATAGCATGTGATGGATCCAGAGTATTTACACCTTCATTGACCACATTTGATTTGATAATACCACTCCAAGAGTAATAGTAAACACCATTGGTTTCCAGCTCTTTACCCTGTCCACCCCAAGTTTTTGGAAGACCTTGTGGATACTTTTTATTGAACTCATTTGTACCTGCAGTAGACAAACTTTTCAGTGAACCTTCAAAATCCTGTGGCAGCAAAGGTTTGGTACTGAATAAACTGATAAATTTCATGAATGATTCAACAATCAGATCAGCAGTTTCACCTACAATCTTCCCAGCAAGAATATCCAGCATCAAATCTGCAATTTCGGAACCAAAATTCACACCATTTACAGAAGTTACAGATGCCACCAGCTCCGGATGAAGAGCAGCCACATAACGGCTGGTAGGCGCACCCTGACTATGTCCAATCAGATTAACCTTTTTAGCACAGGTTTTTGCCAGTATTTGCTTCACTTCTGTCAGCAACTGTTCACCACGGGTTTCGGTAGTATTGGTTGCAGAAACAGCAGCAGTATAAACTTCACAACCCAGTTTTCTTAAAGATTCAGCAATATTAAAGAAATAGGGATAACCCATAATCCGATCAAAGCCAAATAAACCATGCACAAGTACAATGGGATATTTTGTTTTAACGACTTTACAAGGTTTAGTTATATTTATCATTTAATTTTCCTCACTTTATTTTCTGTTAAATTATTATATAATTATTAATTTATTATGATTTAATAATTAACGATGAGATAAAGATATTTATAAAATAAATTCTTTAGTATTATCATCCTCTTCGGGAAGATTCACACCCATCTCAACCGCGAAAGAATAATATCAAAAATAATCAATTAATGCAAATTAAATTGTTATTTAAACTAATTTAAAATAAAAAATTAAAGCGTTATTTATAAAAATATGCAAAGACAATAACTAAAATTATGCATTAGATGTAAAATCGAATACTATAACAATTATTAATATTTATACTTAGCAATATATGCAATTTAATTTAAATATTTTTTTTGATTAATAACAGCTTTCTTAATTTGAAAATAACAATGAAATATATATTATGTTAATGTTTGAGTTTCTATTAATGCCAGCCGGTAGTGCGTAACCTTCTGCATCAGTATAGACGTATACGCAGAGCCGTTTACCTGACACCGCTTCCTGAATAATTTTTAATTCATCCCATAAAAAAATAGGTGAGATTTTGAATTTTAACTACCGTATCTATTGGCTATTTTCGTCGGGCTAAAACATGTTATACCTATCCATATCGTACAGAATGATTCTGTTTTCGATGCGAACGAACCTCAATTAGGCGGTGTTCGGCATCGTAGTAGGAATAATGGGTACCACCGTCGGTCTGTTTGCTGTGGGCGCTTACCGTTTTCGTCATAGGTGTATAAAGGCGGCGGTAATTTGTTTACTTACTTAATTGTAGTGATGGCTGCGTGTGCCTTATGCGTTGGTTTCGCTTAGAAGCATATTCTTAGAACTGTAGCTGAAATGATGTGTTGGCTTCGGCTACGGTCAATGTAATGGTAATTTGGGAAAGGTGATAAATTAAAAGCAGATTAGCTCTTCAAAATTTATCTTGGCAACCTCGTTCTTTTCCTATTTAGTAGACTATAGTTATAACTTGTTCCATCCAAACCTTAATAAAGGTTTTGCATACAAGTTTTTATACTAGTGCAAATAATCTTCTTTGGTTAAAGGTTTTTGGGTAGATGCTGGTGGTGTTACATCAGGAAATAAAAATTTTTTAGATTCATCCCAATTGACTCCCGTTTCGTAAAATTTAAGTAGACGATTTTGGATATCTTTAGAATCTCCGTGCATGCCTGCTAATTCTTTTGTATGAATAATATCTAAATAATCTTTTACAGTTAATTGAGGAATCAAAACTTTATTATCTACGGTATCATATCTGTCATCCATTTCCACCAGACCTCTTGTACCAGCCAAAATATCTGTTATTGCAATAATTCTAGATTGCTGTGGGCGTACATTTTTTCGTACATGTTCATCTTGTATAGAAACTAATAACTCTTTAAGTCTGTGTGCAGCTACTGAATAGGTAAATAAGATATTAACCTTATTCAGGTCTACCCCATCCCATTCATCTTTATCATTAAATATATTAAAAAACTCCATCCAATGGTTTTTTCTGGATTGCGCTAATGAATACAATCCCTCTTTTATATAGACTCCGAATACTGTATTTTCTTGACTACGTTGTTTTTTAGTTAACATTTCTTTCCACCTGCTTTGGATTTGGTTTTATTTAAATGTTCATCCGCCGCAGCTAAGTATTCTTGCCGCCGTGGATTATTTAGATAAAGCGTACGAAGTTTTGGTTTTCAATGCGGCTGTCTTGGTTGCGTTTTTTGTCGAGTAGGTTGGCAACAGCATCGTATTGCAGGGTTTCCCAGTAGGCTTGGTTACGACAGCTTTCGATTCGGCCGTTGCAGTTATAGTAGTAATTGCTTTGTTCCCTTTAGATTAATTAATTGTTCGTTAGTCATCTTGTTTGGCAAACATAATAGCTTCTTTTACCCATTTATTTTTTTTATTTTTGGATAAAAATTCTTTGCAGTTTAGCATATTATTCAGCTCCTTCTCCCCTAGAATATCTTTTATATCTGATAGCATAAGACCAATATCTAAAATTTGACTTTCACCATAATTAGAAAGATCTCGAGATAGATACCAATCTTTTAAAAATAATAAGGCTTCGTTTTTGTTTATTTGTAAAAATAATTTAAAAGCAGCTAAACGGAGTATATTGATTTTAACTAATTCTTTTAGTAAATAAGTAGCTTTTGTAACATCAGCATGATTAATAAAATTTTTTACTTCATTTTCATCGGTTATTTGTTGCCATAATTTATTATATAAATCATCAAATTCCTGTAAAGTATCAATTAACATTTTTTTACCTTACCTTTTCTTTCAATATCTTTAGGAGTAACATTATCTTTGATTTTCCAGTCCATAACTCCGCCCTTAGTTTTACCTTTTAATTCTACATTTTTACCCGTGGTATTAATATCAACATAGTAATCTGCACCTAATGCTCCAGTGCTTCTTTTTATGGCATCTGGATTTTTGGGGTCAATTTTCGCAGAAGTAACACTAATTCCTCCTCGACAATCTATTGGATTAGATGTAAATCCGTTATGAGTAAATTTTTTAAATTCGGCTTTTGACATAAAACGCCGAACAATGCCTGGATTTTGAGGTATACCATCAATAAGTTTATCGCCAGCTAATCCTGCTGGGTCAATCCACATCAACCCATTAGGCGCATACTGATACAAATTAAACCCACCCAACAACCCAATCGGATCCGGCTGCGTAAATCTGCCTATATCCGGGTCATAGTATCTGAAAGTATTGTAATGTAAGCCCGTTTCTCTGTCTAAATACTGTCCCTGATACCTTAGGTTCTGTTGTATCTGGCTGTGTTCGATTTCCTGTATCGGTTTGCCCCACAGCTGATAGCTGCACGCCCATACAATATGACCAGCTTCATCTAGAAGCATATTTTTAAAACCATCGCTGAAATGAGGATGTCGGGCAGGATGGTGTTGTGGCCACGCCGGGTCTGTTTGTGTTGCAGGCGGCTGTTGCGGTCGTATCTGAATTCGGTGTTCAGTTGTCCCTGACTACGCAGGACTTCGCGATGTAGGCGGTCGCGTTCGATGTCGGTGATGGTGGTGCCGTCCAGGTTGATTTGGTGCAGATGGCCGGAACCGTAATAGAGGTTGTTGAGGGTACGACCATCGGGCAAGGTGGTGGCGATGCGGTTGCCCAGTTGGTCGTACTGACAGCATAACGTCAGAAATGGTGAGTAATTTCGGTTATGCTGCCTGCTGTAAAGTCGGCAGCGTAAACATTTTCAACGGATTAAACGTTATTTTTTCATTTGAATTCTTTAGTTTAATAAAAATGGTTGGTTGGATTAATAATAATATTTTAAGAAAAATTAAAGAGCATATTTTTCCCATTTATTATCAAATTTATCAAATACTTCTTTTTTATCAATTCGCCATTCTTTATTTTTATAAACTAATGTATAACGAAATTGATTTTTAAACTCCGTATGCTGTTTTGTAAGTATAAGTAATTTATTTTTACTTAATTCTTCAATTTTTAAAATTTCTTCATCAGGTGAGTATTCTGGAGGATATCCACAATCTAATGAAACCTGTCTACCGTATTTTCTTTTTTTATCAGTACAATATTGATTAAATATATCATTTAATTCAGATCTCATTTTATTTTGTAAAGGTTCTTCATCTTCACCGTTTTCTATTAACTCAGTAAGAGGTTCACAATAACCTTCCCATTTGTTCATAGCTAAAATAAAATTTTTTAATATTGATACTGCTTCCTCTATATTATTTTTCATTAAACCCTCTCAATTAGCAAAAACATGTTTAAATTGCAACTCACCATTTTGAATTACTTTATAGACAATACCAGTAGGCCTTGTACCACCTCCTTTATATTTAAATTCCCATTCTAAATCTACTGTTCCATTTTCTTTGATATGTTGCCTAACTCTTTTTTCAAAAGCTCGATATCTACCACGATTCACACCTTTTAGTTGAGGAAAAACATTATCTATGCCACCTGAACCTCCTAATATTTTAGCTAAGATATGTCCTGCGTCATCATCCGCATTACCTAATCTTCTAGCCCAAGCTCTTGAAGAAGGATTTGTTGCTGTCCCTGTACCTATATCAGCTTTAGATACTGTTGCTTTTGCTGAAAGAGGCTGACCATGCGATCCTCGGTCAACTTTTACCTTACAAATCCAACCCCACGGATCAATCCACATCAACCCATTAGGCGCATACTGATACAAATTAAACCCACCCAGCAACCCAATCGGGTCCGG
>NZ_JAFNPH010000011.1:0-18774 GCF_026535865.1 Snodgrassella sp. B3800
CTAAATAACAATAGTGGCGCCATCGATAGTGACAGTCTGCAACTGAAAGCGGATAGCGTAAATAATCAGCTGGGGGCTATTCGCACCAATCAGCAAATACAGGCACAAATAAGCACCAACCTTAATAATCAATCTGGCCTGATAAGCAGTGGACAAAATTTCAACCTAAACGCAACCAATTCCGCCAAGTTAGTCATCGACAACAGCACACAGGGCAAAATCATAGCTGGCAAACAAGCCATCATCAACAGCATCAGCCTCAAAAACCAAAAGGGCAGTATAGATGCTAATGGCATTAATATTTATGCCGACAGTGTCGATAATAACGGTGGTGCCATCCGCAGCAACCAGCAGCTAAACGCCAGCATTACAAAGCAATTAAGCAATCAGGGTGGGCAGATAAGCAGTGCTGCTGACGATGTTTTGCTTAATGCAACTGGTGACAGCAAGCTGGCTGTTGACAACAGCGCCGACGGTAAAATCATCGCTGGTAAAGGGGCTGTAATCCATGCTGTAAGCGTGAACAACCAGAAAGGTAGCATCGATGCTGAAAAAATCGATTTACAATCAGATAATGTCAACAACCAAAGTGGCGCCATCCGGGCTAACCAGCAACTAAACGCTCAAATCAGCCAACAGTTGCAAAACCAGAACGGTATATTAGGCAGCAGTGGGCAGTTATATTTGAATGCCAATGGTAAGCAGCGGGCTTCAATTGACAATACAGCCGGAAAGATTATTGCCGGCAAAGAAGCCGTTATTGTTGCCACCGGCCTCAACAATCAGCAGGGCAGTATAGATACCGACAGTCTGATCTTGCAGGCAGACAGTGTTAACAATAACAGCGGCGCTATCCGAACCAACAAGGAACTGACTACACAACTCAAAGAGCAGCTTGATAACCGTAATGGCCTGATAAGCGGCGGTACCGAAGTGGCCATTAATGCCGGCGCAGACAGCGATATTGGCGTCGACAATAGTGGCGAGGGTAAAATCGTTGCCGGCAAACAGGCGATAATCCATGCTGCTAGCGTAAACAATCAGCAGGGCAGTATTGATGCTGAAAACATCGAATTGCAGGCTGAAAATGTCAACAATCAAAGCGGCGCTATCCGGGCCAACAAAAAATTGAATGCTCGGATTAACCAAAATCTGGATAACCGCCAAGGGCAGATCAGCAGTGCAGAAGATGTTCAGATTCAAGACCAGAATGGCCATAACCTGCACATTGACAACAGCAGTGATGGCAAAATACTTGCTGGTAATGACCTAAACATCCAGAGTAAATACCTTAACAACTCAGGTAGTATCGCCGCAGGCCGTAACGCTACTATCCGCCTGAGTGATGACTTCAGCGCAGAGGCTGATATCAGTGCCGGTGCTAATTTGGATCTGAGTAGCCAAGGGATAATCAACAATAGCCACACCCTCAGTGGCGGCGACAGCGTACGCCTACAGGCAGCCAGCATCAACAATCAGGCCAGCGGCACCATTCAGAGCAACAACCAAACTGAATTACAGGCACAAAGCAATATCACCAACCGTGGCCTGATAAACAGCAACGGCACCACACTAGTACAGTCCGGAAGCAGCATCAACAACATCGGTACCGGCCGCATCTATGGCAACCATGTCGCCATCGGCACCCATGATTTATACAATCAGGAAGAAACCAGCAGCACAGAAACCAAAGCAGCAGTGATAGCCGCACGCCAGCGGCTGGACATTGGTGCAACTAATATCGTTAACAAAGAACACGCCCTGCTTTCCAGCGAGGGTGACATCGCCATCGGTGGCAGCCTAAACCAACAGCATCAGGCTGTGGGCATGGCCGATAATCTGCTCAACAGCAGTGCCCGTATCGAAGCGCAGGGTAACGGTAACATCGCCGTGCAGCAGTTACAAAATTTAAATGATCACTTCATGGTAGAAGATTATCTGGCTAACAGTGAACGAATCGAACAATATAAAGATGCAGGCAAAACTGAAACTTGGACAGAAGGAAAAGACGGCCATTTCAGTTGGAGCAGAAAATATGCTCAGTTTAAATTTAAGGATGGCAGCAAAGTTCACTGGCGCTATGATGATATCAATAAAATTAGGTGGTGGGATTTTGTACGTGACACCTATAAACAGCATATTGTCGATAGTCAGCCGGGCCAAATAATTATTGGCGGAAGTCTCAATATAGATGGCAGCCATTGGGAAAATAATAACAGTCAGATACTGGTTGGCGGTAATCTTACAGTGGGCGGTAATCTATGGCTGGAAAACAAAGAAACCAAACAAGTACAGCGTGTTGTTGATAAGGGTAAGAAAGGTAAGTTTACTTACGGTAAAAGTGGTCGGCATCATAAATCACGTAAAAACACAGATAAAGAACCAGTAGATAGTACTACCATTACGGAACTGGATTTCGAACAACCAGTCAGCGTTATCCAGCAGCATATCAACACAGGTGCTAATCAGGTCAATGCCACAGCAGCAAATGTATCCGCCCAAGAAATAAATGTCAGCAGTAACAGCAATCCTGTTGGCAGTAATAATGATAGTAGCATAAATAATAACAATGCCGCCAGTCAGAATAACAGCGTGCAGCTGCATAATGAGCAGATTAAAACCCTTACCAGCTTTAATACCGGTTTACCCAACAGCAGCCTATACCATATCAATCCTGCTAACAGCGGTTATTTGGTTGAAACAGACCCAGCCTTTACCAATATGAAAAAATGGCTGGGCAGCGATTATATGCTCAGCGCACTCGGCCACAATCCGGACAAAATGCAAAAACGGCTGGGCGACGGCTATTACGAACAACGGCTGATAAACGAACAGATAGCCAAGCTTACCGGCTTTCGCCGGCTGGAAGGCTATAGCAATGACGAAGAGCAATATAAAGAGTTGATGAATGCTGGTATCAGTTTTGCACAACAGTATCAATTGACACCAGGCATTGCTCTGAGTGCTGAGCAGATAGAGCGGCTGACTAGCGACATTGTCTGGCTGGTTAATCAGACAGTAACTCTGGCTGACGGCAGCAAGCAGACCGTACTGGTACCACAAGTATATCTACAGGTGCGTGATGGTGACGTAAACTCAGCGGGTGCATTAATTAGTGCCGGCAACATCAGCCTGCATACCAATCAGAATCTGAATAATCAGGGTACTATTGCCGGCCGCAAAATTGTTGATCTGGGTGCACAGAACCTGACTAACAGCGGTTTAATTAGCGGTCAAAAAGTAGCATTGAGTGCGGTAAACAACATTGATATTAATGGAGGTGCAGCACTGGCACAGGATATGCTAAGCCTGCAAGCCAAACACATCAGCATCAATTCCACCACAGCCACCCATGGCGATGAACGTAACGGTGCCACCATTATCAATCGTGTAGCCGGACTTTATGTCACCGGAAACAAAGACAGCAGCCTAACTGTAGATGGCAAAGACGGCATTGATTTGCATGGGGCCAACATTATAAACAACGCCGTCAACGGTAGTACACAGCTGCGTTCCACCAATGGCAGCATAAATCTAGGTACGGTACAGATTGCCGATCATGAAACCAGTGGCAAACTGAACGATCGCAATCATCTATCACTTCACCACAGCGCAGAAGTGGGCACTCAAATCAGTGGACAAGGAGACATCAGTATTGCCTCAGGCAAACAGATCAACCTTCGCCAGAGTGACATCAGCAGCAATAATGGCAACGTTAATATTTACGCCAAAGATAGCGTCAATATTACCGAAGGTAGGCAAACAGCTGATTTAGATGAAGCTATTTACAACAAATCCAAAGGATTGGTTTCAAGCAAAACCACTATTGATAAATACCAAAAGCATCATGACGAAGCGATAGGCAGCAGCATCAGTGGTAATCAGGTTAATATTGGCAGTGAGCAGAATATACAGGTACGCGGTAGTAATATTATTTCCAAAGAACAAACCATTCTTAGTGCTGGAAATGATATCAACATTGAAGCTGCGCATAACCAATATAATGACCACGAATACCACGAACAGAAAAAATCCGGTTTTACCGCCAATCTGTCTAAAGGTGTGGCCAGCGTAGGATACAGTAAGACCAAAACTCAGTTGGATCAGCAAGATGGAAACCAAACCCTTACCTTAAGTCAGGTAGGCAGCCTGCAAGGTAACACCATTATTAAAGCTGATGGCAACCTAAATGCTACAGCAGCGATATTTGGTGCCGGCAAAGACCTCACCCTGCAAGGTAAAAACGTAAATTTACTGGCCGACAGCATAACCAGTGATCAGAAAATCGATATCAAAACCAAAAAAAGTGGTTTTTCAGTAGGATTTACCTATTCTCCAACTTTGGCAGCTGCCTCTGCCCTCAAAGAAGGCATGCAAAATGGCGATTTCAGCAATAGCATCGTGGGTAAAAGCATGCAAGCAGGTGAAGCAGTTTCCAGTGCCGTACAGGCTGCCTATACCCCTGTGGTTGTTACTATAGGTAACCAGCGTACCCATCAGACACACGATACCCACAATAGCGAGTCTGTTACCACACAGGCAACTGCTGGCGGCAACCTCAATATTATTGCTACCGATGGTAGCATCAACAGCGAGGGAGCCAGACTCTCAGCCGAAGGTAATGCCTTACTTCATGCCAGTGATAACATTAATCTCAGCTTCGCCCGTGATAGCCACGAAGAACATGCCACCAGCAAAAGCAGTGGTTTTAATCTGGATACACGCAAATGGACTTCACCTATCGGCCTAGCGCATGAAAAAGGCAAAGGACAAGGCTCCGTTGATAGTGCCCTTGGTACCCAGCTGTCAGTTGGTGGGACATCCAACATGCAAACCCTCAAAGGAGACATCAACATCATCGGCAGCAGCGTAGTAGCAGGTGGTGACAACACCATCAACGCAGCCCGAAACGTCAACATATTATCCACCCAAAACAGCAACAGTCAGAGCGAAAGCCATAGCAGCAAGGGCTGGGGTTCTGCCCAACTATCTGATACCGAAAAATTCACCGGTTACATGAGCAGCAAAGATGAATACAGAGCCAACAACGTAGAACAGCTACGCAGTCAGGTAGGCAGCCTTACTGGCAACGTTAACATCTTTGCTGGCGAACACTATACCCAGCAAGTAGCAGATATCATTGCCGCTAATAATCTCAACATCATAGCCAAAGATATAAACGTGCTGGATGATGCCAACTACGGCAGCAGCCACCAGTCTTCACGCGACTTGAAAGTAGGTAACTTCACTAAAGTCAGCTCACCACTGATTGATCTGGCCAATGCCGTAGATACTTTACATCAGAGCAAAGCAGACGACCGTACCAAAACCCTGCAAGGGATGGCCGCATTAGGACAAGGCTACATGGTGTACAGCGCAGCTCAAAGCGTACAAAGTGCCATGCAAAACAACGCCAAAGTTGTGTCAGATGCCCTGCTGAACGGACAGGCTGTAGACCCGAATGCACTGCACAAAGGTGCCACACTGCTCAAAGTAGAAACGGGTATCGGCTTCAAGAGCAGCAAAAGCCGTCAAGACAGCAGCTACAGCAACTCACAGTCCAACCAGCTAACAGCCGGTGGTAATGTAAACCTTATTAGTACCGAAGGCGACATCCACTTACAAAACACCCAAGTTAGTGCTAAAGACAATATCAATCTCAACTCAGCACGCGACATCCTACTGGAAGCCGGCCAAAACCGACAGAAAGCCGATGGCAAAAACAGTAGTGTTGGTATGAGCGTAGGTGTAGGAGCCTCAATCGGCGCCCAGACCGGCGTGTATATTTACGGCGAAGTAGGTGCTAGCTCCGGCAGCAACCACCTAGATGCTAAAACTTACAGCCAAACCACACTGCAATCAGATAAATTGAACATCATCAGCAAAGGCGACACCACCTTGCTGGGTGCGCAGGCCACTGCCAACAGTATCAATGCAGACATTGGCGGCAAACTAAGCATAATCAGTCCGCAGGACAAAATAGACCAAGTCATCAAAAACAGCGGAGCCAGCCTGCATGTACAGGGGGGATTGGGTAGCGTATGGGAAGCCTCAGGTAATTTTAGCAGCAGCAATGCTTCTGGTCACCTTAATGGCGTCAACCAGCAATCTGGATTATTTGCCGGTAAAGATGGTTACCACATCAAAGCCGATAGCGTAGATTTGCAGGGAGGAGCCATCGGATCCACTGCAGACAAAGAACACAACCAGCTTACCACCAACAGTCTTACCTTCAAGGACATCGAAAACCACTCCGACTTTCATGCCAGCAATGCATCGATAGGAGGAGGTTTTTCCGGAGACGGCCCGGGGCCAGTAGGCAATCCGAGTTACACCCCCGGCCTGCCACAATACGAAAGCGGCAGCGACCATACCACCACACATGCCACCCTAAGCCCGGGGCAGATAATCATAAACGGCAAAGAAACCAGCGTAGAAGAACTGGGCATCCACAGCGACATCAGCACAGCACACAGCAAAGTAAATGAACTGCCGGATTTACAGCAGATTATGGACAAACAGCAGGCCGTAGCTGATGCCACCGCCACCATCATGCAAAGCGTACGTACACTAAGCACAGATATGGCAAACAAAGCGGACAAAGAAAAGCAGCAGGCGAAAAAAGCGGCAGAAGAGCAACTGCAAACAGAAGGCGGAGAGAAACTAAACAAATACAATAGCCTGAACGAAGCCGAAAAAGCCGAATTCCTGAAACAATATTCCAGCAGTTACAAACAAGCAGACGAACAGGCACAGGCATGGGGCATAGGCGGCAACAAGAGCCGTGCACTGAATGCAGTGACCACAGCCATCACCGGTGCACTGGGCGGGCAGACCAATATACAGGTAGTGGCCAACACCTTAGCACCATATGCATCAGAGCTGATAGGCAAACAATTCGGCCACGGAGAAAACAAAAACGAAGCAGCGCAGCTGGTAGCGCATGCCATATTAGGTGCAGTGACTGCAAGTGTAAACGGAGGCAGTGCAGCAGCAGGAGCGGCAGGAGCGAGCAGTGCAGAATTGGCAGCCCAATACCTAATAAACCATCTGCCAAAAGACCAATATCCAGAAGCAATAGATCCCGCCACAGGAGAAATAGACCCGAACAGACTGCCGGAAAACGTAAAAGGAAGCATAAGAGACCTATCGTCAGCGATAGGGACAGTAGCAGGGGGACTAAGCGGAGGAACACTGAGTAATGCGCAGATAGCAGGAGAGCTTGGGCAAAATGCAGTAGAGAATAATGCCTTAATTAACAGCAAAGGAGAAAGCAAGCTTAATGCACAAGAAAGAAAAATAAATGAAAAGCTGAAAAAAGCGGGGGTACAAAGTGCGGATGATTACCAAAGAAAATACGATGCATGTCAAACCAAAGAATGTCGACAACAGGTTATAGAGAATTACAAAAAAGCCTCAGAAGAGGCCTCACAAATCATACTAAGTCTGTATCTGAAAGGACAGCTGACAGAAGAAGAGTCCAAGATATTACTAACCAGCTATGCCAGCAAGATGATGCAAGGAGCAGGAGAGAGTCAGGATGGATGGGGAACCCCGATATTTAATATGGATGCCCAGAAATGGACACCGTCAGGAAAAATAGCCAATGCTGCGTTCCAGAAAATAACGCTAACAAATCTAGTAAGAGATATGAAGCAATCAGGAGCAACAGAGCAGCAAATAGGGATGCGGGTACTGCAATTCCAGATAGCAGGGCAAGCCCTAAGTTCATATTCACTATCAGATCAGGTAGATGCATTGTACGGGACAGGGATGAGTCTGGGAACAATGCTAAACGTTATGAGCATAAAACGCGGAAAAGCGTTTTCAATGGATGAAATAAAGGCCATAACCAACCGATATAATAGTCATAGTGGAAGTCTAGTAACAGCAAACGGAATAGTAATTAAAGATAAACCACAATCTTCTACGGTAAGTGAATCACGTGGTTGGAAGCAGAGTGGAGGAAAAGGACAAACAGAAACAACTGGAAAGGGAGTAGGTAAAGGTAGTGCATTACCTGTGCCAGAACCAATCAAAGCTAAAAATGGATTAAATTACGAATCTAATCCAAAGCATACGCCTGGAGGTCAGGGCTTCAGGCCAAATGCAGGTATTGAACCTGTAAATTCTTTTGAACTATTTGGTGAATCAGTTTCTGTAAATTTAAAAGATAAAATACATAAATCAAGATATACGATGGATAATAAGGGTAATATCCATCGATTTTCACCAGATAATAGAGGAAATTATCATTGGTCAGGCAGTACGGCAGATAAAATTAAGTTAAATATACCAAATGAAGTAAAAGCAGGGTTAAGAAAACAACAAGGATGGAAATTGAAATGATAATAGGTAATCCACTTGAAATAGCGATACAATTGGAATATGTAATTGATTATTGTTCTCCTAGCGGTTTCTTTAATTTTGTCATAAATGATAAATTGATACCTGGAAAGGGTGTAGATACTGATTTATTTGTAGTAATTGCATCTTTAAAAGAATCTGTTAATTGGTATTTGCAAAATGAACCTAAGGATATTGGTGATATTAAATTAGAATCTATGGATTTTAGTGAAGGAGCACCAGATAACATAATTTTTTTAGATTGTTGTGAATTATCTGACCATGGTTGTGTATTCTGGTTAGGGTTTGATGGAGATGAGGAAAGATTATTTTACTCTACAGATTATGAAAAAACTATTCAAGAACAAAGATATCCAAAAGGAACAATTGCAAATCTAATTAACAGTTTACCAAATTCTTTTGATTTAAAAATTAATAGAATTAATGACGATATTACAAATACAGAAATTATAAGCTGATGGAATAATATAAAGACCGATTAGAAATTAACATTTCATAATGAATTGATTAATATTAAGCTTATTATAATTTGTATCTGAAATAAACAAATGCATTCTGAAATTGTAGGCAATTTAAATTTAGAATGCATTTTTATTTTTTAATTTTGAATATAAATAATCACTGATTGATCTGGCCAATGCCATAGATACCCTGCGCCAAAGCCAAGCTGACGACCACACCAAAACCCTGCAAGGGATGGCCGCACTGGGACAGGGCTACATGGTGTACAGCGCAGCTCAAAGCGTACAAAGTGCCATGCAGAACAATGCCAAAGTTGTGTCAGATGCCCTGCTGAACGGACAGGCTGTAGACCCGAATGTACTGCAGAAAGGTGCCACACTGCTCAAAGTAGAAACGGGTATCGGCTTCAAGAGCAGCAAAAGCCGTCAAGACAGCAGTTACAGCAACTCACAGTCCAACCAGCTAACAGCCGGTAGTTTAGAGATGGAGTACGTATTAGAGTTATTTATGAACCAGCAAATGGAAAAATAATAACGGCGTTTCCGGACAAGGCGCCGGTTCCTTCTCACTATAAACCAATTAAGTAAAAAGTTATAAAGGTTAAATAATTATGTTAGTTAACAATTGTATAAAAGAATTTGGTAATTCTTTAAAAGATAGGATAGATCCTGAGTTAATAGATTATGCTTTAGATTATATTAATCATTCCGAAAATGTTTTGGCTTTTGAAACATTGTGTGATTATATAGCAGATTTCGATGTAAAAATTAGTGAAGACGAATATAACAAAGTACTTCATATTGTTGATTTACTCGGTTTGGATTTAGATAATAGATTTTTATATATTAATCCTAATAAATAATTTATTATTTCCCGCCTTAACAAGCGGGGTATCTTTTATTATTTATTTTTAAACTTGCAAATCAATCTCCACAATCAACTTGCCCTGTTCAATCTTAATGATAACAGGGCAGCCTACATAAAACCCTATCTGCTCCAGCCACCAACCTTCAATGGTCAGTTGTGGTCTGGGCTTTATGCCTTGTAACACATAGCCGACAGTATAAAACCGCTCATAGGGTTGTGGTGCCAGTGTTTTGCTTGTTGTTGAATTTAGCTAAAAATATGATTATGCCGTGTTTAACTCCTTTGAAGTTAGTTGTGTTAGCGGGTAGCAATGGAGGTACCCGCTAATCTGCGTCATTATGAGCAGCTATGCCAGTAAGATGATGCAAGGAGCAGGAGAGAGTCAGGATGGATGGGGAACCCCGATATTTAATATGGATGCCCAGAAATGGACACCGTCAGGAAAAATAGCCAATGCTGCGTTCCAGAAAATAACGCTAACAAATCTAGTAAGAGATATGAAGCAATCAGGAGCAACAGAGCAGCAAATAGGGATGCGGGTACTGCAATTCCAGATAGCAGGGCAAGCCCTAAGTTCATATTCACTATCAGATCAGGTAGATGCATTGTAAGGGACAGGAGAGCATGCTGATGATTTTGCTAAAATAGGCGTTTCAAAATCACAAATACCGAATGTTGTTATGGATGCGGTATCCAAAGGAAAGATAATTGGTTATCAAAGGGACTTCCAATTTATGAAGTTCTGGTTAATGGGCAAAAACAACGTATAGCTGTAACGACGGGTAGTAATGGTTTTATTGTAGGAGCTAATCCTGCTGGGAGTGTTAAATGAAAAAAATAAAATTAATGGCTGACTATCAATGTTATCCTCTATGGCTTAACTCAGATGATGCATTTGGAAATATTGATTTTAATTCATTGCCAATAAGTAATGTGCTCAAAAATGAGTTTAATAGTTGGTCTGATAAATATGATGAAACATTAAATTTAGATGATCCTTTAACTTCTGGATTTGCGACTCTAGATGATGAGAGAGTTTTTAGGAAAATGGGACAATCTTTAAAGGAGAAACTACAAATGGAATTAGGTGATGATTATGAGGTGATATATCAACAATGATAAAATAAATCCCCACCTAACCTGTTGGGATTTTACCTATTATCTTTTAGATCTACTCCGCAAGCTCAATAATCAGTTTGTTCCGCCAAATCTTATTCATAACCAGCTACACATCAGCGATAGGGACAAGCGACATCAACACAGCACACAGCAAAGTAAATGAACTGCCGGATTTACAGCAGATTATGGACAAACAGCAGGCTGTAGCTGATGCCACCGCCACCATCATGCAAAGCGTACGAACACTAAGCACAGATATGGCAAACAAAGCGGACAAAGAAAAGCAGCAGGCGAAAAAAGCGGCAGCCCTGGTAGTTAATGCGTCCAAGAAAGAAGTGGCATAGGTTGGAAAGAATGTTTGAAATTTGTTTCAGATAATTGAAGAGAATACCAATAGAATAAATCCACTATAGGATATTAAATATTAAACATTACCCTAATTGTATAAATTTTTAAAATTATTCAAAGCGTTTTTTGAAAAAAGATAAAAATAAATATTATTGGAGTATTTTTTAAAATAAAAATCCACTAATGAATTAAGGATGAAAGCGTTTATGCAGAATCATTAATAAATTTTTATTGGTACGAATATCTTTTTCTTACATCATTTTAGATTAAACAAGCATATTTATTTCTGAAAAAAACGTGGTTGAGCGTCTAGCCTGACCACGTTGTACATTAGTGAAAATATTTGCAATAGAATAAAATTCTAAGCACTCATTCTTTCGTTCTCATCACTTCCATTTGTGCTCAAAAGAAAGGCTACCGCGGTATCCTTCGCGTTTTGTGCTGCCAAAATCATGCTCGTAGCGGACATCGCTATAAATAAAGCTATTATTCTTTAGCGCAATTTTAAGACCTATACCTAATTCTCCCCATGTTTTGGCAAATTTTTCGCGTAGATTATCTCTACCAATGTCTACACGACTTGGATTTAAAAAATCATGCCATACATTGCCTAGAGCATAAAAAGTGGCTGGTTTGGTAACAGCAGTGTAGCCATCATAGGCCACACGCACGCCCACACGGCCACGTAGCGCATCCTGACCGTTTTGATCGACATGTCGGTAACGGTCATTAAAACTATTTAGATTGATATATTGGTATATCAGTTGTGCTTGTGGTTCAATCTTCCAATTACCTTGTGTATTTACTGATTTTGTCAGCCCAAATGGTTGGCCCGCTTCCACAGAAATTGCGAAACCCCAGCCATTTTGGCTATCGGGATTCATTCCATCACGTGCTTCGTATTTATTATGCAGATAAGACAACTGGCCTACTAGATCGATATAGCTGTTATTACTATTGTAATAAGTGTTGGTGATACCCAGACTAATGGCATCTGATTTACCTTTACCGGTATATTTATCACCTGTGATGACACCATTTACCGCACGGTATTGATCAGAAAAATCGGTACTAGCTCTACTGTAAGCGATATAAGTGCCAATATGATTGTGGCTACTATTTTTATGCAACTGGCTGAAAAAATCATGCCCTATCTGAAAACCTGCGATATCAGAATCAGCATTTAAACGGTTTTTACCATCTTGTTTCAGATGTTTGCCCAATACTCGCCCCCATGTCTGTCCACTGATGAAATTTTCATTCTGGCTGTCACATTTTGCACAATCTGTTAAATCTGAAGTCAGGTGTTCTCCGCGACGTTCATGCAGGGTACTTATACTGGCAAATCCTTGTTCCTGATTAATATGTGGTATAACGACATAACCGGCAACGGCATGGGAATATATCGGTGTTGGCTTTTTGGGTGTGGTGGTCTCACCCCCTCCGCTATTACCACCACCTCCATTTCCGCCGCCTGTTTCTTCTTTAGCCTGCATTGTCCAGTAATATACATCACCATCTGTACTTGAACGTTTGGCTAATTGTACTTCTGTTGCTCCTGTTGTATGCGCAGTGCCCGTAAAGGCATTTTGGCTACTATAGGTACTAAGGTTGCTGCTGGTACCAACATATACCACTGGTACGGTATTGATAACTTTATTAACTTGCTGCACGTTACCGTCAATTACATTTTCATTGCCGTCTGCATTCAAGGGTATAACACGGGTTACACCAGTGGCCGTACCAGTGATTTTTAAAACATCAGATTGAGAATTATTTCCTTCAGCATCGCCCGGTTGATTCCACAGCGTATTCATTTTAACCATTGCATTATTGATTGCGGAGTAATTACCCACAATGGTTAGCATATCATTGTATTTAGCATGGGAAGCATTATCGAGATTGATGATACTTTCATCATTATTCACGTTGCCTTGCAGTATGAATTCATTACCACCTGCATCATCAAAAGCAGCATTTAAAATAGAGCCGTGAGTTAGATTCAGGGTATCAAATTTTGCGGTATTGTTGGTGCCACTTTTCTTTAAGTTCCAAGTAAAACCATTATCTAAATTGATGTTAAGAATAGGTTTGTAACTTTCATCCAGCACTTGTTTTTCTTCTGTTTTGACCGTTCCTTTGGTGACTAGCCCAGTCATACTGCCTTTACCTGTGGCATTAAAGGTTACTGAAGAAGCTTCATACGCTTCGTGCCCTTGCTCATTTCCGCTATCGTCATATGAGTTTGAAAAGTACTGATAGTTAGGCCCTGTGTAGTTGCCACTGACATTAACTATATATCCTTCATTATGAGCAGTCAGGTTGGTTTTATCGCCTGAAAAAGATAAGTTTGTATCAACCTGTCCCTGATCGACAAAGATTAAATCTTTCCGGCCCACAGAGCCCTCAATTACCGGATCGGCACTGGTACCGGTGGTGGTGAAAACGGCATCTTTAAAGCTGGCTCTAACACCATGAGCAGCTGCTTGTTCGTATTTACCATCTTTGGTTGCATCGTCGTGAGTACCAATTTCTAATGCATAACCGTTGGTTTTAATAGTGGTGGCGCTCTTCTCATAGTTGGCTTTAAATAGAGAATTACGCACCATTTTTATGCCATTACCACTTCTCGCGTTTGTTGTATCAATTGTTAAATTTCCATGGGATTCAAGTATTCCCGGGCCTTCCCCAGTATTACGCGTTTTACCTAATTTTATGCCGTTACTGTCCCAGTTTAATGTTGACGTGTCACTGCCCTGATTAATGATGATTTTGTTGTTTTTGCCATTTAAAACCACTATTGGGGTCAGTTGCCCCTCAACTCCGGTATCTTCAGCAGCTTTATGATTGGTTTGATTTCCGGAAACATAAATACCGATAGATCGATTACCGGTTAAGGTCATATCTAAATCATCGTTGACAATAACGCGCCCAGTAGAGCCGTCTCCTGAATTATCGAAAGCACCCTGAATTGCTCGAATACCATTATTTAATATTGGCTGGGTTTTACCCCCTGTGGCTGTCTGATTCATGGTTAATTTATCCACTGTTATGGTGGTGTATTTACCATTGAATGTTTTTCTTTCGCCAGCATTTGCAGCCGAACCAGCTAAAATACCATAGGAGGAGACGGAGCCACTTGAGTTACCGCCGCGGGAGTAATTATTATTAATATTTAACTCGACATTTTTAGCTGTTATGTCAACATTGTGATATGAGGCAATGCCGGATAAATTGCCATTGCTGTTGACGGTAAAATCTAAGTTACCGGCATTAATGGCGGCATTAGAATACCCATAAGAGTATTGATTTCCCAAAGCCGTGTAATCACCATTTATGTTAGCTATTAAGGTAGTGTCCCCAACATTAAGTGGTTCACGTAGATGGTTACGAGTCAAAATATAAAAACCGGCGTTACCACTTTGATTAACCGTTGCGGCCTTTACGTTATTACATCCATCATTCGGTCCACCGCCACCAACTAAGATTGATCCGTCTGCATTGGGTATGCAATCCTGAGCAAATGCAGTTGTCGATGCGGCTAAAACAGTTAAAGTAGCTGTAACTTTGCACGCTCTACGTACCAGTTCTGAACAGGCTACCGTTGTACCCGTTATTTTATTAAACTTTGTTTGGTAGATTTTGTTCATACTGATTTCCTCTTAGTCAAGGGTGAAACTAAGATGATCTTATCGCTTATAAATATTGGATTTATAAAACTATTTTTTTATTTACTTAATAAAATCATAATATTACAAATTTAAAATTAACATTGAATATTTTTTACAACAGTTTGTTGTTTTGATTTATGGTAGCCAAAATAACACAAATGATTATGCAGAACTTTTTTACAGATTGATTTAGTTAATAAAGCATCATGCAAACCAAAAGGACAGAAAAATGATAATATCCATAAATTTTTGTCTTGATCTGGTTGCATGCAATTGACAAAAGTTAGATAGTCTTTTGATTGATTCAAATACTGAATTTCTTCCTCGTGGTTCAAATATGCCCAGTTGATATAGCCGATAGGGCGCTGTTGAGTGATGATTAAGGCGAAGTTTTTCGAACGGATAATGGGAATTAAATTCTCTAAGGCAGAATTAATAGCAGTGTTTTTGTAATCAGGATGTTTGCTCCATAACCATATCATTGCCCCGATTACTTCCGCTTCATTCCATGTGGCATCGGGAAAAATACTGGGAGCGATTACTCTGCACGCTTGGGATAATACATCAGAAGTGGCTACTGAGGCTTTTTTTGATTTAGTGAATTTTGATTGGTAGTTTTTTTCCATATTGATTTCATCTTAGAATATAACGACAGCAATATGATCATATCGCCTAAAATGGAAGGTTTAATAAAATTAATTTCAATTTGCTTATAAAAATTAAAAGTTTACAAATTTAAAATTATTATTGAATATTTTTTGCAACAGTTTATTGTGTTGATTTTATATAACCAAATAAATCACTAAGGTTTATTTAATATTTTTAGAAACAGTTTTGGGTAGCACAGCCTATCGCTTTTCAGATTAAAAAAAAACAATATGTTAATACTGAGTTAAAAGCTAGTTTAATATAACAATGTAATTAATTTCTAACTAAGCAAAAATAATTCATTTGAAATAAAAACTTTCAGGTTTAATTTTCGCTACAGCATGCTGGCTAACTGTAATTGGTGTTATTTTAGACTGTTGTGGACGTACATTTTTACGCACATGCTTAATCTTATGAAAAACCAATAACTCTTTGAGTATGTGTGTCACTACTGAATAGATAAACAAGATGTTAACTTTATTTAGGTCTACTCCGTTTCATTCGTTTTTATCATTAAATATTTAAAATATGCCGTCCAATGATTTTTTCTGGAGTGCGCTCGTGATTATAGCTCCACTTTTATATAGAAGCCGTATACTGCATTTTCCTGACTACGTTGTTTTTAGTTAATATTTCTTTCCAACGGTTTGAGGTTTGATTTTATTTTTTGCTTATCCTCAGCAGCTAAGTATATTTGCCGCCGTGAATTAATCTTGCCTATGTGGGGGCATAGTGATGGTCTCTATCCTTGCTTGTGATTCGTAAACACTTTTGCTTCTGTCGGTACGGGTTTCCTGAATCATTCTCAGCCCGTCCCACAGGAAGTGGGTACGGTTGCAGGTCTATCTGGTGTTTTTCGATACGTCGGCCTAAGGCATCGTAGATGTAAACGGAGCTTTGATTTGGCCAATTTTTTCGATAAGGATTTTTGCCAAGTGGTTGGCTACATTTGCTATCTAACTATGGCAATAACGCCTTAAGCGCTGTAAATTTTTAAAATTATCAGTCCTCTAGAGCTTTTAGCCATTTTTGATATTTTTCTGGATCCTTTACAATCAATGTTTTTAATGTTTCAAACACTTTTTTTACCCCTGAAGGATCGGTTTTATATTTATTGAATACAAAAATAATTCCCTCTGCTATAGTATCAAGAATGTAAAACATTTGTTGAGTAAATGAATTAAATGTTTTATATGGTATAAATATTGTGAAAAGCACCTCTTTGCGTTTTGACGAGGCTAATGGACCATATACTAAATCTTTGTGTTCTTGTGTGGCTGATATAGTAAAGATTAAATCATAATCTATTGTTTTAAATAATTTATTATAATGTGGTAGAGTTTTGTTTAATTCATTGAGATTTTCTATCAACGGATTTAAAACTGCATCAGTAATTTCATAGCAAACGCCAACTTCAGCGTATAATTGTAAAAAATCAATTTTCATTTACATAGTCCTTTCGGTTTATAACTCTTTTGATTGCCAACTGGAATTTTTCCTGTTTTTGTATAATGCTCATCAATTTTTAGTGTCTCTACTGCTTTTGCTGCTTTGGTTGTTGGAAAGCCTTTTTCTATCACCTTGCCCACAACCTTTTTCCCTGGATATAGTTTTTGAAGTTTCGCTACTTGTTGATGCAATCGGGTCGGTAGCCCAGAAATTTTGGTTATTCTATTTAAATCAGCCTTACCATATTTATAAAGCTTGCCACCAATTCTTATTTCGTAAACCCCAAAATTTCCTGTTGCTCCATTAGTATTTAAATGAATCCAGCCCCAAGGATCAATCCAAGTCAACCCATTAGGCGCATACTGATACAGATTAAACCCACCCAGCAACCCAATCGGGTCCGGCTGCGTGAATCTGCCTATATCCGAGTCATAGTACCTGAAAGTATTGTAATGTAAGCCCGTTTCTCTGTCTAAATACTGTCCCTGATACCTTAAGTTCTGTTGTATCTGGCTGTGTTCGATTTCCTGTATCGGTTTGCCCCACAGCTGATAGCTGCATGACCATACAATGTGACCGTCTTCATCAGTAAGTTCTTCCGGGGCACCATTGACGTGTGTGGGTAGTAGTACTAGTAACGGCTTTCGATGAGAATGTCGGGCTGTATAGTGTTGTGGCTGCGCCAAGTTTATTTGTGTTGTAGAAGGCTGTTGCGGTCGTATTTGAATTCGGTGTGCAATTGCTTTTGTCTGCAAGCGACAATAATAATGATAGCAGTAGCAATATCCTTGTGCTCTCTTTTTGGAAAAATATTAATTTTTAGTAAACTTGATTATAGATATAAATCGATTCCTTTGACATTTTTTTCAATAAAAAATTGCCTTAACTTATCTGACATTACAATATGTCCATGAGACTCCTTGCATCTAGCTATATAAAAATCTTCAATAACATCTTGTTTAAAAACAATTTTATTAAACCATTTTGGACCATCAGGTAAGTAATCTATTATAGGTTCGCTATCAGATTTATTTAAATCTATACAAGATATCATTCGAAGAATATTCAATACTTTGTAGCCAGTATATATGCAATCGTTGACAATTACATTGGCATCAATAAGTTGAACATCTTTTAAAAATTCTTTATTATCAGATAGTAAATTCGCTAGTCTCGGTGAAATGAAATCTGGACCATCGCTATAATAAAAATCAAAAGAAAATAATTTTTTTACGCTTATTTTTTTTTCTATTTTAAAAAGTAAAGACTCTTTTATTTTAAGCTCTTTACATTTTTTTAAACTAAGACTAGGAACCATACTTGTTTTATATTGGAACCAAAAATTTTTTGGATAATCATCTGAAATTTCAAATATATACATAATTTTAGCACCATTTTTTGTTCAGAATGGTTTTACCTTTACGTAAATTAGCTCTTTCCGTTGTTATTAGTTTGTTCAAAGCTTTTTTATATTCTTTTTTGGTCCAATTATTTTCTTTTCCAGTTTCTAATATTGCATCCATTTTGAACCTCATCTCTGTGTTATATTTACTATGATAACCATTGTGGACAGATCTAGTAGAATGTGCATCAGCTGAAGTAGGCAGATAAATTATATTTTTAACCGAATGAATATTCATACCAGCCTTTTTAAGTAAATCATGATCTTTCAGTTGCTGTGGAATAATATGATGCTTTTGGAACCCATCAATTGACGGCATCGTATTATATGTCCATAACCCCCACGGATCGATCCATATCAACCCATTAGGCGCATACTGATACAAATTAAACCCACCCAGCAACCCAATCGGGTCCGGCTGCGTGAATCTGCCTATATCCG
>NZ_JAFNPH010000012.1:0-15854 GCF_026535865.1 Snodgrassella sp. B3800
CGCAATGGAAGAAGGCTTGCGCTTTGCGATTCGTGAAGGTGGCCGAACAGTTGGTGCCGGTGTGGTTGCTAAAGTTATCGCTTAAAGTTTTGTAGGCCAGTAGCTCAATTGGTAGAGTATCGGTCTCCAAAACCGAGGGTTGGGGGTTCGAGACCCTCCTGGCCTGCCAAAAAAACAGACTAATCGGCCATAGGTCGGTTAGTCTTTTTTGTATTAATAAAAAGGTGGTTGTATGGACAACAAAACATCGAAAGATGTGGGAGCCAAAACCAAAGCACAATTAAAAGCTGAAGCTAAGCAACAACAGCAACTGGAAATCAAGCGTAATAAACGTTTTGATTTTCTTAAATACACCCTTTCAGCCATACTGATTGCTGCAGGTATTCTGGCCTTCTATACTTTAGGTGCGCAATTACCGCTTTACATTCGTTATTTATTTCCTTTAATCGGCGTAGTAGCGGCCATTGTAATTGTATTTTTCTGGAGTACGGGCGGTCGTGAACTGACTGTCTATGTGCGCGATTGTGTGTCAGAAGCCAGAAAAGTAGTATGGCCTGAGCGCAATGAAGCATTGCGCATGACCCTGTTTGTACTGATATTTGTAGCTGTCTTGTCTTTATTTATTTGGGGTGTTGACAGCCTGATTTCATGGTTGTTGTTCGACATCTTTATGAAGAGGAGTTAAACATGGCAAAACAGTGGTATGTAGTACACGCTTATTCCGGTTTTGAAAAAAATGTTCAGAAAACCCTGAAAGAACGGATTGAACGTGAAGGAATGGGTGATTATTTCGGTCAGATACTGGTGCCGGTTGAAGAGGTGGTAGATATAAAAAATGGGCGCCGCAGTATTACTGAGCGTAAATTTTTCCCTGGTTACGTGCTGGTAGAGATGGACATGACTGATGCTTCATGGCATCTGGTCAAAAATACTCCGCGCGTTACCGGATTTATTGGTGGTACCGCTAATAAACCATTGCCTATATCTGCTCGTGAAGTTGATGCTATTCTTCATCAGGTACAAAGCGGTGTAGAAAAGCCGAAGCCTAAAGTATTATTTGATGTGGGTCAGCAGGTCCGCGTCAATGAAGGACCATTTAAAGACTTTAATGGTGTCGTTGAAGAAGTTAATTATGAACGCAATAAATTGCGCGTTGCTGTACAGATATTTGGTCGTGAAACACCAGTAGAATTGGAATTTTCTCAAGTAGAAAAAATTTAACTGTAAAAAATACAACACGAATAAACCTGTGCTTGTAAGGGAAAGAAATTTTCTTTATAATCACGGGTCTTGCTTTTGGGGAGCAGTATTAACTGCGTCATACCCGTTTATTTGGAGTTTAAACAAGTGGCAAAAAAAATTGTAGGCTACATCAAACTGCAGATTCCTGCAGGTAAAGCCAATCCATCTCCTCCGGTTGGCCCAGCTTTGGGTCAGCGCGGCCTGAATATTATGGAATTCTGTAAAGCATTCAATGCAGCTACGCAGAATGTAGAACCTGGCTTGCCGGTTCCGGTAGTGATTACTGCTTTTGCAGATAAATCATTTACCTTCGTGATGAAAACCCCTCCAGCATCTATTTTGCTGAAAAAAGCAGCTGGATTGCAAAAAGGAAGCTCTAACCCACTAACACAAAAAGTGGGTAAGGTAACTCGTGCTCAGCTGGAAGAAATCGCCAAGGCTAAAGAGCCTGATCTGACTGCTGCTGATCTGGACGCAGCAGTACGCACCATCGCTGGTAGTGCCCGTTCAATGGGTTTAGATGTGGAGGGTGTGTAAATGGCTAAACTTTCTAAACG
The DNA here is from genome assembly GCF_026535865.1 of Snodgrassella sp. B3800. NCBI lineage: Bacteria > Pseudomonadati > Pseudomonadota > Betaproteobacteria > Neisseriales > Neisseriaceae > Snodgrassella > Snodgrassella sp. B3800. Next base: position 1,800 of record NZ_JAFNPH010000012.1, read on the forward strand.
TATGCAAGCTATCCGCGCTGCTGTAGAAACAAACAAATTGTACGCCATTGATGAGGCATTGAATCTGGTAAAAGCCAATGCTACTGCTAAATTTGATGAATCTATTGATGTATCCTTTAATCTGGGCGTGGATGCACGTAAATCTGATCAGGTAATCCGTGGTTCAGTGGTATTACCTAAAGGTACCGGTAAAACCGTGCGTGTTGCGGTGTTTACTCAAGGTGCTAATGCTGAAGCAGCTAAGGCAGCTGGTGCTGACGTAGTAGGCTTTGATGATCTGGCTGCTGAAGTTAAAGCGGGTAATCTGAATTTTGATGTGGTAATTGCTTCACCAGATGCCATGCGTGTAGTTGGTCAGCTGGGTACCATTCTAGGTCCGCGTGGCCTGATGCCGAATCCTAAAGTAGGTACTGTTACCCCGAATGTGGCCGAAGCAGTGAAAAATGCTAAAGCTGGTCAGGTGCAGTATCGTACCGACAAAGCAGGTATTGTGCATGCTACTATTGGACGTGCTTCTTTCGAAGCTGCTGATTTGCGTGAAAACTTTAATGCATTGCTAGATGCTATTGTAAAAGCTAAACCAGCAGCAGCTAAAGGTCAATATCTGCGTAAAATTGCAGTTTCTAGCACTATGGGTGCTGGCCTGCGTGTTGACAGTGCTTCTGTAACTAATTAAGCAGTAAATATATATTATTGGCAGTCTGAATCAATTTTAGGCTGCCATCTAAATTCATATAAATGGTATGCATTTATATGTCGGGCTACTTAGAAATAAGTAGATGTCCAAGACCGTAGGGAATCTGTGCAAATTGTATAGATTTTAAAAATGTACCCTACGCAGACGGTAGTCCCAGATAATCTTAAGTAAGTGTGCTTACGGATGTCTTTTTGGGTTGCCGCGCTGGGTGGAGTAATACGCGTATTACTCTGTTTAAAAACAGTGGGAGGTAGACCTTGAGTCTCAATATTGAAACCAAGCAAGCAGCCGTAGCTGAAATCGTAGCAGCCATTGCTAACGCTCAAACTATGGTTATTGCCGAGTATCGTGGTATCAGTGTTGCCAGCATGACCGAACTGCGTGCTAATGCCCGTAAAGCAGGTGTATATCTGCATGTATTGAAAAATACATTGGCTCGTCGCGCTGTTGAAGGTACTTCATTTGCCGGATTAGCTGACCAGATGGTTGGTCCGTTGGTTTATGCGGTTTCTGAAGACCCGGTAGCTGCTGCAAAAGTACTGCACCAGTTCTCAAAAAAAGATGAAAAAATCGTATTGAAAGCAGGTTCATATAATGGTGACTTGCTGGACGTTGCTCAGGTAGCAGAGCTTGCTTCTATACCGAGCCGCGACGAATTGCTGGCCAAATTGCTGGGTATTATGCAAGCACCTGTTTCTGGCTTTGCCCGTGCACTGGCTGCTTTGGCTGAGAAAAAAGCCGGCGAAGAAGCTGCATAAATTTCATCCTCTATATATTTAAATTTACATTCTCAATTATTGGAGTTTAATAGCATGGCTATTACTAAAGAAGACATCCTGGAAGCAGTTGGTAACCTGACCGTAATGGAATTGAACGACCTGGTTAAAGCTTTTGAAGAAAAATTTGGTGTATCTGCAGCTGCTTTGGCTGTTGCTGGTGGCGGTGCTGCCGGTGGTGCTGCTGCCGCTGAAGAAAAAACTGAATTTGATGTAGTATTGACTTCTGCTGGTGCACAAAAAGTTGGTGTGATTAAAGTGGTTCGTGCCATCACTGGCTTGGGTCTGAAAGAAGCTAAAGACTTGGTAGATGGTGCACCTAAAACTCTTAAAGAAGGTGTATCTCAGGCTGAAGCTGACGATATCAAAAAACAACTGGAAGAAGCCGGCGCTTCTGTCGAAATTAAGTAATTTCAGTTGTGCTTTACAGGCTGGTAGCTTAGGCTACCAGCCTGCTTTCGCTTGTCTACCTAAAGTGAAATTTTATAAATATTTACATAAATAGCCATTATTTACTCAATTTTACTTTGTTAGTTTGGCTAATTGCCTGAGTATTTATAAAACCTTACTTGCCAAACCTCCCTACTGGAGACTGTTCATGTCCTACTCTTTTACTGAAAAAAAACGCATCCGTAAAAGCTTCGCCAAACGCGCCAATGTATTGGAAGTGCCGTTTTTATTGGCTACGCAGTTGGATTCTTATACACAGTTTTTGCAGATGGAAACGCCTTTTGACCAACGCGCCGACATGGGTCTTCAGGCAGCATTCCAGTCTATTTTTCCGATTATCAGTCATAACGGTTACGCACGTCTTGAATTCACGCATTATGTTTTAGGCGAGCCATTATTTGATATTCCCGAATGTCAATTACGCGGTATTACCTATGCTGCTCCATTACGAGCGCGTATCCGTCTAGTTATCTTAGACAAAGAGTCATCTAAACCGAATGTCGTAAAAGAAGTACGTGAAAATGAAGTTTACATGGGTGAAATACCATTGATGACACCGAGTGGTTCGTTCATCATCAATGGTACTGAGCGTGTGATTGTGTCACAGTTGCACCGTTCGCCTGGGGTATTCTTTGAGCACGACCGTGGTAAATCACATTCGTCCGGTAAGTTACTGTTTTCAGCTCGAATTATTCCTTACCGTGGTTCATGGCTGGATTTTGAATTCGATCCAAAAGACCTGCTCTATTTCCGTATTGACCGTCGTCGCAAGATGCCAGTAACGATTTTGCTTAAAGCACTGGGTTTCACGCCAGAACAGATTCTAAACATGTTCTATGATCGTGAAAGCTACCATCTGTCTAAAGATGGCGTGCATACTAATCTGATTCCATCTCGTCTAAAAGGTGAAACTGCTAAATTTGATTTAGTCGACAAAGATGGCAAAGTGTTGGTGCAGAAAGGCAAACGCATCAATGCTAAAAATATTCGTGATATTGTTGCCGCTGATATTAAATGGTTAGAAGTTGAACCAGAAAGCCTGATAGGTAAGGTGCTGGCTACAGATGTCATCGTGCCGGATACTGGAGAAGTGCTAGCCAAAACCAACGATGAAATCACTGAAGAATTACTAGCTCAGTTTGATATTCAGGGAGTTAAAGAAATTTCTACTCTTTATATCAATGATCTGGATCAGGGTGGCTATGTATCCAATACTCTGCGCACCGATGAAACCGATGGGCAGCAGGCTGCACGCATTGCCATTTACCGCATGATGCGGCCTGGTGAACCACCTACCGAAGATGCCGTTGAAGCATTATTTAACCGTTTGTTCTTCAACGAAGACAGTTATGACCTATCTCGTGTCGGCCGAATGAAATTCAATACCCGTACTTATCAGCAGAAACTGCTGGAAGCACAACAAGAATCCTGGTATGGCCGTCTGATGACACAGACTTTTGCTGATGCCGATAAAGAAGGCAATCATGTGCTGACTATTCCGGATATCGTGTCAGTCATTGCTACGTTGGTTGAACTGCGCAATGGTCATGGTGAAGTCGATGATATCGATCATTTGGGTAATCGTCGTGTGCGCTCCGTTGGCGAGCTGGCCGAAAATCAGTTTCGCAGTGGTCTGTCACGTGTAGAACGAGCTGTAAAAGAGCGTTTGAATCAGGCTGAATCCGAAAATCTGATGCCGCACGATTTGATTAACGCTAAGCCTGTATCTGCTGCGATAAAAGAATTTTTTGGATCCAGCCAGTTATCCCAGTTTATGGATCAGACCAATCCACTTTCTGAAATTACGCATAAGCGTCGTGTTTCTGCGCTGGGTCCGGGTGGTCTAACGCGTGAACGTGCCGGCTTTGAAGTACGTGACGTACATCCAACCCATTATGGCCGCGTGTGTCCGATTGAAACACCGGAAGGTCCGAACATTGGCTTGATTAACTCTCTGGCTGTTTATGCGCGTACCAATAAATACGGTTTCTTGGAAACGCCTTACCGCCGTGTTGTGGATGGTAAAGTAACCAATGATATTGACTACCTGTCCGCTATCGAAGAAGGTCGTTTTGTTATTGCTCAGGCCAATGCTGATTTAGATAATGAAGGGCGCATTATTGGTGATCTGGTTACCTGTCGTGAAAAAGGTGAAACCATTATGGCTACCCCTGACCGCGTGCAATATATGGACGTGGCAACAGGGCAGGTAGTTTCCGTGGCCGCTTCATTGATTCCATTCTTGGAGCACGATGACGCGAACCGTGCCTTGATGGGTGCAAACATGCAACGTCAGGCTGTTCCTTGTCTGCGTGCAGAAAAACCACTAGTAGGTACCGGTATTGAGCGTTCTGTTGCGATTGACAGTGCGACTGCTATTGCAGCTAGCCGTGGTGGTGTCGTTGAATACGTTGATGCCAACCGTGTAGTAGTACGCGTTAATGACGACGAAGCCACTGCTGGTGAAGTGGGTGTGGATATTTACAATCTGGTGAAATTCACCCGTTCTAACCAGTCAACCAACATTAACCAGCGTCCGGCCGTACAAAAAGGTGACGTGATTGCTCGTGGTGATGTGATTGCCGACGGGGCATCAACCGATCTGGGCGAATTGGCACTGGGTCAGAACATGACCATCGCCTTCATGCCATGGAATGGTTACAACTATGAAGACTCAATTCTGATTTCAGAACGAGTGGTTGCTGGTGATCGTTATACCTCTATCCACATTGAAGAATTAAATGTGGTATCACGTGACACCAAGCTGGGTGCTGAAGAAATTACCCGTGATATTCCGAATTTGTCTGAACGCATGCAAAACCGTTTGGATGAATCGGGTATTGTGTACATTGGCGCTGAAGTTGAGGCCGGTGACGTTTTAGTGGGTAAGGTAACACCTAAAGGTGAAACTCAGCTGACACCAGAAGAAAAACTGCTGCGTGCCATTTTTGGTGAAAAAGCCAGTGATGTTAAAGATACTTCGCTGCGTATGCCTACCGGTATGAGCGGTACCGTGATTGACGTGCAGGTATTTACCCGTGAAGGCATTGAACGCGACAAACGTGCTAAAGCCATTATTGATGCAGAGCTAAAACGCTATCGCCAGAACCTGACTGACCAGCTGCGTATTTTCAATGACGATGCTTTTGACCGTATCGAACGCTTAATTTTGGGTCAGAAAGTGAATGGTGGTCCGCTGAAGCTGGCTAAAGGCAGTGAAGTGACTAAAGACTACCTAGCCTCATTGCCTAGCCGCCATGACTGGTTTGATATTCGCCTGAGTGATGAAAGCATTGCCAAGCAAGTGGAACTGATTAAAGAAAGTTTACAAGCTAAACATGAAGAATCAGACGCTCAGTACGAAATCAAGAAGAAAAAACTGACTCAGGGCGATGAACTGCAGCCGGGCGTACAGAAGATGGTTAAAGTCTTTATCGCTATCAAACGCCGCCTAAAAGCCGGTGACAAAATGGCCGGTCGTCACGGTAATAAAGGTGTGGTATCTCGCATTCTGCCAGTTGAAGACATGCCGTATATGGCTGACGGCCGTTCCGTGGATATTGTACTGAATCCACTGGGTGTGCCAAGCCGTATGAACATTGGTCAGATTCTGGAAGTGCATTTAGGTTGGGCTGCCAAAGGTATTGGTGAACGCATCGACCGCATGCTGACCGAAAAACGTGCTGCTGATGAAGTTCGTGCTTTCCTTGAGAAGGTATACAACAGCAGTGGTAAGAAAGAAGATTTGTCTCAGTTTAATGATGAAGAAATCATCAATCTGGCTAAACATCTGCGTAAAGGGATGACTGTAGCCACCCCAGTATTTGATGGTGCGGAAGAATCCGAAATCAAAAACATGTTGGCACTGGCCTATCCTGAAGACGATCCGGAAATCCAGAAACTGGGCTTTAACGATACTCGTACGCAGATGACCCTGTACGATGGTCGTACTGGTGAAGCTTTTGACCGTAAAGTCACCGTTGGTGTGATGCATTACCTCAAACTGCACCATTTGGTGGATGAAAAAATGCATGCCCGTTCAACTGGTCCGTACAGTCTGGTGACACAACAGCCGCTGGGTGGTAAAGCTCAGTTTGGTGGTCAGCGTTTTGGTGAGATGGAGGTGTGGGCACTGGAAGCTTATGGTGCTGCTTATACCCTGCAGGAAATGTTGACTGTGAAATCAGATGATGTGAACGGTCGCACCAAAATGTACGAAAACATTGTTAAAGGCGAATACAAAATCGATGCCGGTATGCCGGAATCTTTCAATGTGTTGTTGAAAGAAATTCGCTCTTTGGGCTTGGATATGGATTTGGAACGTTATTAACCGACACCGGTCGCATGCAGTAGCAGCTACTGCATGCGGCATCGTCAGGAGCAAATATGAAAGCTTTATCAGACTTATTTAATCCGCTGCAAAATGCCAGTGCCGAAGAAGAATTTGACGCGATCAAAATCGGTATTGCATCGCCGGATACCATTCGTTCTTGGTCGTACGGTGAAGTGAAAAAGCCGGAAACGATCAATTACCGTACTTTCAAACCGGAACGTGACGGCCTGTTCTGTGCCAAAATTTTTGGCCCGATTAAAGATTATGAGTGTTTGTGTGGTAAATACAAACGGTTGAAATTCCGCGGGGTAACCTGTGAAAAATGTGGTGTGGAAGTAACCTTGTCCAAAGTGCGTCGCGAACGTATGGGACATATTGAATTGGCCGCACCCGTAGCGCATATCTGGTTTCTGAAATCGTTACCATCCCGTTTGGGTATGGTGTTGGATATGACATTGCGTGATATTGAACGCATTCTGTATTTTGAAGCTTATGTGGTTACAGACCCAGGCTTGACTTCATTGCAGCCGCGTCAGTTGCTGAGTGAAGAAGAATACATCAGCAAATATGAAGAATTTGGCGGTGACTTTGAGGCCAAGATGGGTGCAGAAGGTATCCGTGACCTGTTGCGTGCCATGGATATTGCCCATGAAGTAACGGTATTGCGGCAGGAATTGGATTCCACCAGCTCCGATACCAAAATCAAGAAAATTGCGAAACGTCTAAAAGTACTGGAAGCCTTCCAACGTTCCGGCATGAAGCTGGAATGGATGATTATGGACGTGTTGCCAGTATTGCCACCGGATCTGCGTCCACTGGTACCGCTGGATGGTGGTCGTTTTGCTACTTCTGACTTGAATGATCTGTATCGCCGTGTCATCAACCGTAATAACCGTTTGAAACGTTTGCTTGAATTGCGTGCACCAGACATCATCGTACGCAATGAAAAACGTATGCTGCAAGAAGCGGTTGATTCACTATTGGATAATGGTCGTCGTGGTAAAGCCATGACCGGAGCCAATAAGCGTCCGTTGAAATCACTGGCCGACATGATTAAAGGTAAGGGCGGTCGTTTCCGTCAAAACTTGCTGGGTAAACGTGTGGATTATTCCGGCCGTTCGGTGATTACCGTGGGACCGTACCTGCGTCTACACCAGTGTGGTCTGCCGAAAAAAATGGCTTTGGAGCTGTTCAAACCATTTATTTTCCACAAACTGGAACAACTTGACCCAACTGTCACTACCATCAAAAAAGCCAAAAAGATGGTGGAACAGGAAGAACCGATTGTATGGGATATTCTCGAAGATGTGATTCGTGAACATCCAATATTGCTTAACCGTGCACCAACCTTGCACCGTCTGGGTATTCAGGCGTTTGAACCGATTCTGATTGAAGGTAAGGCTATTCAGCTGCATCCATTGGTTTGTACTGCGTTCAATGCTGACTTTGACGGTGACCAGATGGCGGTACACGTACCATTGAGTCTGGAAGCGCAAATGGAAGCACGTACTCTGATGCTGGCTTCTAATAACGTGTTGTCACCAGCCAATGGTGACCCGATTATTGTCCCGTCACAGGATATCGTCTTGGGTCTGTACTACATGACCCGCGACAAAATTAACGGCAAAGGTGAGGGTAGCCTTTTTGCCGATGTGAAAGAAGTTCATCGTGCTTATCAGACCCGTCAGGTTGAGCTCGGAACCAAAATTACCGTGCGTCTGCGCGAATGGGTGAAAAACGGTCAGGATGAGTTTGTGCCCGTGGTAAATCGCTACGAAACCACCGTTGGTCGTGCGTTGCTGTCAGAAATTTTGCCTAAAGGCCTGTCGTTCGAACACATTAACAAAACGCTGAAGAAAAAAGAAATTTCTAAGCTGATTAATGCTTCGTTCCGTCGCTGTGGCTTGCGCGATACTGTCATCTTTGCTGACCATCTGATGTATACCGGTTATGCGTTCTCTACTCGTGCTGGTATCTCCATCTGTGTAGATGACATGCTGGTGCCAGAAAGCAAACCACAGTTGCTGGCTGAAGCCAATGCCGAAGTGAAAGAGATTGAAGACCAGTACCGTCAGGGTTTGGTTACCAACGGCGAACGCTACAACAAAGTTGTCGATATCTGGGGTCGTACCGGTGATAAGATTGCCAAAGCGATGATGGATAATCTGTCTACCCAGAAAGTGGTTGACCGTGACGGCAATTTGGTTGATCAGGAATCTTTCAACTCCATCTACATGATGGCTGACTCAGGCGCCCGTGGTTCTGCAGCGCAGATTAAACAGCTATCTGGTATGCGTGGTTTGATGGCGAAACCAGATGGTTCCATTATTGAAACGCCGATTACATCCAACTTCCGCGAAGGCCTGACCGTATTACAATACTTTATTTCTACTCACGGTGCGCGTAAGGGTCTGGCTGATACGGCGCTGAAAACCGCTAACTCTGGTTATCTGACTCGCCGTCTGGTCGACGTGACTCAAGATTTGGTGGTGGTTGAAGATGATTGTGGAACCAGTGATGGTTTTGTGATGAAAGCTGTGGTGCAGGGTGGTGATATTATTGAATCCCTGCGTGACCGCGTTCTAGGACGTGTTACTGCTGAAGATGTTGTGGATCCGACCAGTGGCGAAACACTAGTCGAAGCCGGAACGTTATTGAACGAAAGTCTGGTTGATTTAATCGATAATTCTGGTGTCGATGAAGTCAAAGTGCGCACACCGATTACCTGTAAAACTCGCCATGGCTTGTGTGCCAAATGTTATGGCCGAGATCTGGCGCGCGGTAAACTAGTGAATGCTGGTGAATCTGTTGGTGTGATTGCAGCGCAATCCATTGGTGAACCGGGTACTCAGCTGACCATGCGTACTTTCCACATTGGTGGTGCGGCATCTCGAGCTGCTGCAGCCAGCCAGGTAGAAGCTAAATCAGGTGGTACTGTACGTTTCTCCAGCCAGATGCGCTACGTAGCCAACAATAAGGGTGAACTGGTTGTTATTGGTCGTTCATCCGAAATCGTGATTCATGATGATATCGGTCGTGAGCGTGAGCGCCATAAAGTACCTTACGGTGCACTCTTGCAGGTCAAAGATGGCGGCGTAGTTAAAGCTGGTCAAACACTGGCTACATGGGATCCGCATACTCGTCCGATGATTACTGAATTTGCCGGTCGTGTACGCTTCGAAAATATCGAAGAAGGAGTGACTGTAGCGAAACAGACCGATGATGTAACTGGTTTGTCTACACTGGTGGTGATTGATGGTAAACGTCGTTCTTCTACCCAGTCTAAGCTACTGCGTCCAACCGTTAAGCTATTGGATGACAAAGGCGAAGAAATTCGCATGGCTGGTAGTGAAACTGCTGTTTCCATGGCTTTCCCAGTAGGTGCGGTGATTACCGTGCGTGAAGGACAGGAAGTCGGTAAAGGTGATGTGCTGGCGCGTATTCCGCAGGCTTCATCTAAAACCCGCGATATTACCGGTGGTCTGCCGCGTGTGGCCGAGTTGTTCGAAGCGCGCACCCCGAAAGATGTTGGCATGCTGGCTGAGGTAACCGGTACCGTATCCTTTGGTAAGGAAACCAAAGGCAAACAGCGTCTGATTATCACTGATGCAGATGGTGTAGCCTATGAAACCCTGATTTCCAAAGAAAAACAGGTATTGGTACACGATGGTCAGGTGGTGAATCGTGGTGAAGTCATTGTTGATGGTGCGGTGGATCCACATGATATTCTGCGTTTGCAAGGAATTGAAGCGCTGGCGCGCTATATCGTACAGGAAGTACAAGAAGTGTATCGCCTGCAAGGTGTGAAGATTTCCGACAAACACATCGAAGTAATTATTCGCCAGATGCTGCGTCGTGTGAACATTGCTGATGCCGGTGACAGCCACTTCATTACTGGTGAGCAGGTTGAGCGTGGTGATGTGATGATTGCCAACGAAAAACTGTTGGCAGAAGGTAAAGAACCGGTGCGTTTCGATAACGTATTGCTGGGTATTACCAAAGCATCGTTGTCTACTGATTCCTTTATCTCTGCTGCTTCCTTCCAAGAAACTACCCGAGTTCTGACGGAAGCTGCCATCATGGGTAAACGTGATGATTTACGCGGTCTGAAAGAAAACGTAATTGTGGGTCGTTTGATTCCGGCCGGTACCGGTCTGACCTATCACCGTAGCCGTCGTCAGAAATGGCAGGAGCAAGTGGCGGCTGAAGCGGCAGATAAAGGTGAGTAACCAAAATTGCTGCTGAAAGCTAAAACAAACCGCTGAAAATTTTTCAGCGGTTTGTTTTATGTTTATGGTTTTATATGATTGTTTTTCCAGCAGATATATTGGCACGGTAGCTTGATTATCTTGACTGGGTAATAAATCAAGTGTTAAAATAGCAGCTTTGCCGACATGGTGTCGGCATGTATTGACTCAACAGGATAAAGAGAAAATATGCCTACTATCAACCAATTGGTACGCAAAGGACGTCAGGCTCCGGTTTACGTCAACAAAGTACCTGCTCTGGAGGCTTGCCCTCAGAAACGTGGAGTATGCACCCGTGTATACACCACCACCCCTAAAAAACCTAACTCAGCTCTGCGTAAAGTGTGCAAAGTACGTCTGACCAACGGATATGAAGTAATTTCATACATCGGCGGTGAAGGCCACAACCTGCAAGAACACAGCGTAGTACTGATTCGCGGCGGTCGTGTAAAAGACTTGCCGGGTGTGCGTTATCACACCGTACGTGGTTCTCTGGACACTGCTGGTGTTAAAGACCGCAAACAGTCCCGTTCTAAATACGGTGCTAAACGTCCTAAATAATGGGACGCATCGGCAGGAAAACTGTCGAGTAAGTGAATATTTACATAAATATTCGTGGGTAAATCCCAGCTGAATAGTTTAAGGAAATTGAAATGCCAAGACGTAGAGAAGTCCCGAAACGTGACATATTGCCAGATCCGAAATTCGGCAGTATCGAATTATCTAAATTCATGAATGTGCTGATGATTGACGGTAAAAAATCTGTGGCTGAACGCATTGTATATGGTGCGCTGGAACAGATTGAAAAGAAAACCGGCAAAGAAGCCATTGAAGTGTTTAACGAAGCCATTGCCAACGCCAAACCGGTTGTAGAAGTAAAAAGCCGTCGTGTCGGTGGTGCAAACTATCAAGTTCCTGTTGAGGTTCGTCCTGCCCGCCGTCTGGCTCTGGCCATGCGCTGGGTACGTGATGCGGCTCGTAAACGCGGCGAAAAATCCATGGATTTGCGTCTGGCTGGTGAATTGATTGATGCGGCAGAAGGCCGCGGCGGTGCATTGAAAAAACGTGAGGAAGTACATCGTATGGCCGAAGCCAACAAAGCCTTCTCTCACTTCCGCTTCTAATGCAGAAAGGCAATTATCGTGGCTCGTAAAACCCCTATTGAGCAATACCGTAATATCGGTATTTCTGCACATATTGATGCTGGTAAAACCACCACTTCAGAACGTATTCTGTTTTACACCGGCATGACTCACAAACTGGGTGAAGTGCATGATGGTGCGGCCACTACTGACTGGATGGAACAGGAACAGGAGCGCGGTATTACCATTACCTCGGCTGCTGTAACTACTTTCTGGAAAGGTATGGCCGGCCAGTTTAAAGAACATCGTCTAAATATTATTGATACCCCGGGACACGTAGACTTTACCGTTGAGGTGGAACGCTCTATGCGTGTACTGGATGGCGCAGTGATGGTTTACTGTGCTGTGGGCGGTGTACAGCCTCAGTCTGAGACTGTATGGCGTCAGGCCAACAAATATAAAGTGCCTCGTCTGGCTTTCGTCAACAAAATGGACCGTCAGGGCGCTAACTTCTTCCGCGTGGTAGAACAGATGCAAACCCGTCTGCGTGCCAATCCGGTGCCGGTTGTCATTCCGGTGGGTGCGGAAGATGGCTTTGAAGGCGTAGTTGATTTGCTGAAAATGCAGGCTATCGTATGGGATGATGCTACTCAGGGTCTGAAATTTGAGTATGCGGATATTCCGGCTGATCTGAAAGACGTCGCTGAAGAATGGCGCGAAAAAATGGTGGAAGCTGCGGCTGAAGCCAACGAAGAACTGATGGAAAAATACCTTGGCGGCGAAGAGCTGAGCGAGGAAGAAATTGTTGCTGCACTGCGTGCACGTACACTGGCTGGCGAAATTCAGCCAGTATTGTGTGGTTCTGCGTTTAAGAACAAAGGTGTACAACGTTTGCTGGACGCTGTGGTTGAATACCTGCCTAGTCCGACAGACATTCCACCAGTTGCAGGTGAAACACCTGACGGTGAAAAAGACAGCCGTAAAGCCAGTGATGATGAGAAATTCTCTGCATTGGCGTTCAAGCTGATGAACGACAAATACGTTGGTCAGCTGACTTTCATCCGTGTGTATTCCGGCGTAGTAAAATCCGGTGATACCGTAGTGAACTCTGTGAAAGGCACCAAAGAACGTATTGGTCGTCTGGTACAGATGAAAGCCAATGACCGTGACGAAATCGAAGAAGTTCGTGCCGGTGACATTGCTGCAGTGATTGGTCTGAAAGATGTGACTACCGGTGAAACTCTGTGTGATACTGATGCGCCGATTATTTTGGAACGCATGGAATTCCCAGAACCCGTAATTCACGTTGCGGTTGAACCGAAAACCAAAGCTGACCAGGAAAAAATGGGTCTGGCTCTGAACCGTTTGGCTAAAGAAGACCCTTCTTTCCGCGTGAAAACCGACGAAGAATCTGGTCAGACCATTATTTCCGGTATGGGTGAATTGCATCTGGAAATTATTGTTGACCGTATGAAACGCGAATTCGGCGTAGAAGCCAATGTGGGTGCTCCACAAGTGGCTTATCGTGAAACCATTCGTAAATCAGTGGAATCCGAAGCTAAATACGTGAAACAGTCTGGTGGTAAAGGTCAGTATGGTCACGTAGTAATCACCATGGAACCTCTGGAACCAGGTGGTGTGAACTACGAATTCATCGACGAGATTAAAGGTGGTGTGATTCCACGCGAATTCATCCCGTCTGTGGATAAAGGTATCCGTGATACCATGACCAACGGTATTTTGGCTGGCTATCCAGTAGTGGATATTCGTGTACGTCTGACCTTCGGTTCTTACCATGATGTGGACTCTTCACAAATCGCATTTGAATTAGCCGGTTCTATGGCATTCAAAGACGGTATGCGTAAGGCTTCTCCAGTATTACTGGAGCCAATTATGGCTGTTGAAGTAGAAACACCGGAAGACTACATGGGCGATGTAATGGGCGACCTGAACCGTCGTCGTGGCATCGTACTGGGTATGGACGATGATGGTATTGGCGGCAAGAAAGTACGTGCCGAAGTACCGCTGGCAGAAATGTTCGGTTACTCAACTGACCTGCGTTCTGCTACTCAGGGTCGTGCTACCTACTCCATGGAATTCAAGAAATACGCCGAAGCACCGAATAATGTAGCTGAGCAGGTGATTGCTGCCCGCAAAGGCTAACTTATTTACCGATAACCTGAAAGACTTTGTGCTTTCAGGTTATCATCGTTCTTTAATCGATCTTTATTCAAGGAAACTTAGCTCATGGCTAAAGAAAAATTCGAGCGGAGTAAACCGCACGTAAACGTTGGCACCATCGGTCACGTTGACCATGGTAAAACCACATTGACCGCTGCAATCTGTACCATTCTGTCCAAAAAATTTGGTGGTGCAGCGAAAGCCTACGATCAGATTGACAATGCCCCGGAAGAAAAAGCCCGTGGTATTACTATTAATACATCACACGTAGAATACGAAACAGCCGAGC
>NZ_JAFNPH010000013.1:0-3803 GCF_026535865.1 Snodgrassella sp. B3800
TTCCCAGCTAGACCGTCAGCAGCAACAGCAAATCATTCGCGAACAGCAGCGTCAGCAGCAGTTTCAGCAGCAAATGCAGCCCGAAGTAAATATTCGTTTACAGCCACAAGAAGAAAACCCAACACAGACAGACAAACTGAATACCAGCGAAACCCCGTGTTTTGCCATCAACAGCATCACCCTGACAGGAGAAGAAGCCAGACGCTTCCAGTTTGCCCTAAAAAAAGCACAGCGCCAGAGCCAGTTTACCGCAGGCATGTGCCTAGGCAGCAAAGCCATCAACCAGATCATGACCTTGGCACAGAATGCCGTCATCGAACGTGGCTACACCACCACCCGTATTTTAGCCACACCACAGGATCTTACCAGCGGCACCTTACAGCTCAGCGTCATTCCGGGGCGAATCCATACCATTCGTTACAACCTGGATAATGCAGCAACCACTCACGTAGAGCGTATTCGCCGCATCCAGAACGAATTTCCAGCCAGAGCCGGAGACATCCTGAATCTGCGGCAGCTAGAGCAGGGACTAGAAAACCTGCGTCGCGTTCCCACCGCCGAAGCTGATATCCAGATAGTACCGGCTGAAGCACCGAACGAAAGCGACATCGTCATCAGCTGGTCACAACGAACCATTCCCTTTCGTATAAGTTTTAACGCAGACGATTCCGGCAGCCATTCCACAGGGCGTTATCAGGGAGGCGTCACATTATCAGCAGACAATCCCTTAGGATTAAGTGATTTATTTTATATCAACTACAACCATGATTTAGGCAGCAAAGACAGTCAAATGGACAGCGATGGCAACCGCACCGGCAGCGGTACCCGTGGCTATGCACTGCATTACTCAATACCTTATGGCAACTGGCTGATAGCGTATAACCGCAACCATTACCGTTATCATCAGGCCGTAGCCGGATACAACGAAAACTACGACTACAACGGCAAAAGCGACAACAGCGACATCGGACTAACGCGGCTGCTGTATCGCGACAGCCACCGCAAAACCGACATTACCGCCAAATTATGGCGTCGGCAATCCCATAATTACGTAAACGATGCCGAAATCGAAGTACAGCAACGACATACTGCCGGCTGGGCAGTCAACCTAAATCATCAAGAATACATAGGTAATGGCACCGTCAATATCGGAATAGGTTACCGCCGTGGTACCGGCGCTGATCACAGCCTGCGGGCACCCGAAGAAGAATTTGGCGAAGGCACATCGCGCATGAAAATCATCACAGCCGACATCGGCTACACGCAGCCATTCACCCTGGGCAGACAACGCCTCAGCTTCGACAGCTCCCTTCACAGCCAGTGGAACAAAACCCCCTTAATTACCCAAGACCAGCTCTCCATCGGTGGCCGTTATACCGTGCGCGGATTTGACGGCGAAGTCACCCTCATGGGAGAACGAGGCTGGTACTGGAACAACAACCTCAGCTGGCAATATCTAGGTACCCATCAGGTATATCTAGGGCTAGATGTCGGCCACGTTGCCGGTCCCGCCACCGAAATGCAGCTGGGTAAAACACTAGCTGGTGCCGTTATCGGCTTCAAAGGCCAGATGAAAGCCGGCGGCCAGTGGTATTACGACATCTTTGCCGGCAAACCAATATATAAACCCCAGTACTTCCGTACCGCCAATACCACCGTTGGCTTCAGCCTCAACTATTCCATATAACACAATCAAACCACACATATCAGAACGCCGTTAGCCCAGGCTGTACGGCGAATAACAGGAAAAATCATGAATAAAAACAGATACAAAGTCATATTCAACAAAAAAAGAGGAATCCTGGTTGCCGTAGCCGAAAACACCATCCGTGAAGGCAAAAGCACCGCAGACCGTAATCAAAGCGGCGGCACCATCTTCAGCAGCCTACTGGCTAGACTACCCGTATTAACCAGCTCCATCCTACTCGGATTAGGTCTATGCGTACTCATTAATCACTCTGCCATAGCAGCAGACATCCATGCCGACCCGTCTGCCCCCAAAAACCAGCAACCCACCATCCTCCAAACCGCCAACGGCATCCCGCAAATCAACATCCAGACCCCGAGCAAAGGCGGCGTATCCATCAACCAGTACCGGCAATTAGACGTCAACAAACAAGGAGCCATCCTCAACAACAGCCGTAAAAGCACCCAGACCAAACAGGCTGGGTGGATACAAGGCAACCCATGGCTGGCCAAAGGCGAAGCCGGCATCATCGTCAACCAAATCAACAGCAGCAATCCCAGCCGGCTCAACGGCTACATCGAAGTAGCCGGCCGACGAGCCGAAGTCATCATGGCCAACCCGTCCGGTATCAGCGTCAATGGCGGCGGCTTTATCAATGCTGCCGGCGTCACCCTAACCACCGGCAGACCCGTACTCAATAACGGCAGCCTGGACGGCTTTCAGGTACGGGGAGGCAACATCAGCATCAACGGACAGGGTCTGGACACAAGCGGCAGTGATTACACCAACATCCTGACCAAAGCAGCGCAAATCAATGCCGGCATCTGGGCAAATAAACTCAACATCAGTACCGGCAGTAATGACATCAATGCCCAAGGGCAGATCACCGCCAACGTAAACAACAATATATCGGACAAACAAAGCATAGCCATAGACAGCAGCAGCCTAGGTGGCATGTATGCCGGCAAAATCGTACTAATCAGCAACGACAAAGGCGTCGGCATCAACAATGCCGGCCAAATCTTTGCCGGAGCCGGAGGCGTCAGCATCAGTGCCGATGGCAAACTGAGCAACAGCGGCAGCATCGTTGCCGCAGATAAAAACAGTAGCGCCGCAGAAGAGGCCACAGCAGCCATACATGCAGACAACATCCGCAACAGCGGCACCCTGTCCAGCCAAGGCAAAATGCAATTACAAAGCCAGCAGCTAGACAACAGCGGTTTAATCACCAGTGCCGACGAATTAAACATCCGCAACCGGCAGCTACTGAGCAATCAGGGCGAAATCAACGGCGGACGTCTGGATATCAGCAGTGGCAGCATCCACAACCAGCAGGGCAAAATCATCCAGAGCGGCCAGCAAAGCCTGAAACTGGATCTGGATAAACTGAATAACAGCAGCAACAGCCTGATCGGGTATGCACCATCAGAACCCCCAACCAGCAACAGCAGCGAATCCGCCACAACAGAACAGCCAGCCAGGCCGCAGAAACCGGCAGAAAACCAGGATACTCCCGTACCGACCAGTGCCACAGGCGCAGGTCAGACCGAAGCAGCGGCGAGCACCCCCAAACAATTTGCCAGCGGCCAAATCATCAGCGAACAAGAAATTCTCAACGACAACGGCCAAATAATTGCTAATGGTGGCATCGACCTAAACGCACATAACGGCCTGACCAACCGTGGCACCCTCAACCTAAACAAATTACAAGTAAGCGGCGAACTACTCGACAACCAGCAAGGAAAACTCAACACCGGCGAAGCCCGCATCAGCACAGGCCGGCTGGATAACCGCAGTGGTGAAATCAGCAGCAGCGGACCATTCCAGTACACAGGCAAAGAACTGGACAACCGCAAAGGCCGGATCCAGTCGACGGAACAAATAGCCATAGAGGCAGAGAACACCGACAACAGTGATAGCGGCGTCATAGCGGCACAGAAACAACTGCAGATACACAGTAGTGGGCAAATTGACAATAGCAAAGACGGGCAGCTATGGAGTGGAGGTGCGGCTGAAATACAAACGGCCAACCTAAATAACAATAGTGGCGCCATCGATAGTGACAGTCTGCAACTGAAAGCGGATAGCGTAAATAATCAGCTGGGGGCTATTCGCA
>NZ_JAFNPH010000014.1:0-2226 GCF_026535865.1 Snodgrassella sp. B3800
ATAACCAAATCACCATGAACCTGAGGTTTCCGGGACAGTATTACGACGAAGAGACCGGACTATCGTATAACTACTTCAGGGATTATGACGCGAAGACGGGGAGATATATCCAGAGTGACCCGATAGGGTTAGCAGGAGGAGTAAACACGTATGGGTATGTAGGTGGAAATCCGCTGGTATACAGTGATCCGACTGGGGAGTTTGCTCAAGTAATAGTTCCAGTATTAATAGGAGCCACTATTTTAAGTGCATGTGTAGTGTCACCAGTATGTAAAAAAAATGTCACTGATTCTTGGTCTGGTTTATATCAAAATATACGTGAAAGAATTAAAGGCACAGATGTTTTGCCTACATTAACGGGAAACAGAGAAGATGATAAAAATAATGCAAAATCATGCGATAGTAATACAGTTAGTATAAATGATCCCAATAATGTTACTATATTATGGGAGCAGTACCTCCACCTGAAGATCCTGATGATGAAAAAAACTCAGATTCTTTTATTGGTATTAGTGCTGATGAAATAAAATTGATAAATAAAATTCATGGTGGTTCAAATACTACAGGAGAAGTTGATACGGTTTTAGCAAATATGTCGTATAGAACAGGATTTTATGATAAGAGTGCAGTGGTTATTAGAGATATTGCTGGTAGACATTTATTTAATAATGCAAATAAAAGAACGGCTCAAACTGTTGTAGAGCAACTTGCAAAAAGAAATAATATTAATATTAGTAAATCTCAAATTAGAAATGTAATTAATAATTCTGCTACTGGAAGGTTGAGAAGTATTGAAGAAATATCTGGAGCTTTAAAAAATGGTATATAGAGTTAATATGATCACTTATTTAGATCAAGTTGAATCAATTGCAAAAGAAGGTTGCACAATAGTAATCAAATTCGATGGTGAGAGGGATAAGAAAAATTTTTATACAGTGGTTTTATCGGGAGGCCAATTAAAAGATGATTATTTTAGAAAGGATGGTGCCGATTTACCTTTATTACTTCGTGAAATGATAAATTTTTATAAAAATTATTAATTTAAAATAATTATGTTAAAAAATCCTAGATTATAGACTAGGATTTATTTAAAATTTATCTATAATAAATTTTTTAATATTTTTTTGTTTATAAAAATTTTTGTATTACTTATTTCTACTATGATACAAGATATGCTAAAAATGGGAAAGTGCACGATGATTTCACAATTGTCGTATTTGAAAATAAATCATTTTTTTCGCTAGAGCTGAGTAAACTTAAAAATATTCGAACCAATGATCAATTGTTTATCTCAGACATAGATAGTGCTGAAAAAAATGGAATATTAATGGAGATACTTATCTTACTTTTTCATATACAATAACTAAAGGAAAAAATAAGGATCAAGTAGAAACAGTACTTAAAGATCCTGACAGAACCGTGTGGTCAACTTTTAAAATTGTGAATGAATCGATTATACCGATATAATCTAGATTATATACTTTTGATTATTTACCGTTAGCTAATTTTTAAGTATTCATAACTACATGTTTTTTAAATTTTATGTTGAAATATTTAAAAATAAATAAACTATTTGAAAATTTTGTAATAATAAATAGCTATATTAATATTGAAAACATTTAGATTATTGCTAACTTTTTTAATTTTAATAATAATTTATTAATTAAGGAATTAAAATGAATTATCCGAATGGTGATGAAATAAGTGCAGGAGATAAACTTAGTTTAGAAGGAGGAATGACAGGTTTAGTATTATGCTCTTTTGATTCAAAAGATTATCTTCCTGAATTTGATTATGAATCTTGGATAGATACATGTAAAACTGGAATAATGGTAGATACTGATGTTGCCGGTTTAATTCATTATTCTGAACCAAATTCTAATTTTAAATTATTAAAAAGAAAATAGTAAGAATAGCTTAAATACATGTATATATTAGTTAAAAATTGAATTTAATTATCCCGCCATTTATTATATTGCGGGATATTTTTTGAAAATTTAATTCAATGTAAATACTTTAGCTATAACGCGGCCGAGAGAGTAAGTAAAGACAGCAACGACAGCGGAGAAATAGCCAGCTATCAATACGACCCATTTGGCCGGCGCATCAGCAAAACCGTAAATGGCAAAACCACCTACTATATCTACAGCAGCGAAGGGCTGATAGCCGACCTAGATCAAACAGGACGGATGCAAGTAGCGTATAGCTGGATACCGGACAGCGATT
>NZ_JAFNPH010000015.1:0-1998 GCF_026535865.1 Snodgrassella sp. B3800
ATCATCCTTATTCTGAGCTGGATATGTTGGGAGCGAATACTTATGATTGCCATCAGCCATTATTTAATGGAAGACAAGAAGCATGTCGGAATTTGAATCTTCAACATCAGTTTTTTCAGGTACTTGCTGATGAAATAAAAGCCGGAGGATTTAAGGACACTGACATCGTAGTTGTAGGTGATCATAGCCCTCCTATTATGTTAGATAAATATAAAGACAGTTTTAAGCCTGATTCTGTGCCATATATTCACGTACGAGTAAATTGAAATAGTTTATATTTAACTAAATTTTGTAAGGTAACCTGTGTAATTACTTCTAAATTAGTAATAAAGGGTACCTTACAGTTTTTATCGCCTTTAATTTTTAAATTTCCAAATCCATAATAGTTGCAAAAATTATTTAAAGCGAAAGTATGGGTAAAAAAATCCTTCGCCCAATATTTTTATTGATGCCTTAATGTTATAAAAAATTTATATATTTTAAAAGATTTTGACTATAGAAATGGGTACTGGGAACCAGTGGGTTTGTACATTGCAATTTACTATAAATGATAATGAAATTACAGATATTTTCTAAATTAAAGTATTGAAATTTATAGTCTTATAAAATTTTGATAGACAATCTCTTTCTAAAATAATATTTACTAATATTATTTTAGATTTTACTTTATTGTTTTATTGGGGGGAAATATTTGTACGTAATGTCAGTAAATATTCGAATTAATGTAAATATCCAAAATATATTTTCAGTCTTAATTTTCATATGATATCATTTATGAAAATTTCATTTATATGTGATCATATTTAAACTTTATATAAGAAATATTGATGAATATTGAAGTACATTTCCCTTTATTTTCCAAAGTAATACATATATTTAATAAGTATTTTTCTTTTCGGTTATGGCTTTTTATCGCTTTTTATCTAATTATAAATAATGGTTTTTTCTGGTTATCACACGCATTGATTCACTCCCAGCGGTATGTGGTTGTATTGGAATACATTTGGATTATTCCATTATTGTGTTTGCGAAAAAATTGGTCAATATTATTATTTACCATCTCCTACGTTTGCATTTATATATTTGACATTTTGTATTGGATTAAGCAATTTTATCGTTATGAAAATTTATCAGAATTCATTGGGTTACTTTATTTTCTTCCCCAAGCTCCAAAATTATATTGGATAATTTTAGGATTAATTTTTGGTTATCTGATATTAAGTTTATTTCTAATTTTCAAATATTTGGTTCGTTTTGCTACAACGCAAATGATTCTACCATTATCTATATTATATTTATTGTTTGTATTTTGCTTTTACGATTATCGTGGTACTAATCTTTCTGATCGCTATAAGACTACTGGTTGGTGGGGCAGTTACTACGAAACTATTCAAAATTATAAATATAATATGCAAATTTTTTGGCTCAGAAAAGTCAACCCTGAGTTTTACGATTGGCCACATGGAGGTGTGTTACAAAAACAGATTAATTTGCAGCATCCCCCCAAAAAAATACTATTCATTTTAAATGAATCATGGGGTACTTTTGTACCTGAACATGGCGCTATTAATTCATCAGTAAAAGCACCTTTGCTGAATTTGCCCAATGTAAAACTAATTGCTCAGGGTGAAAATCCAGCACTCCACAGTACCATAATGGGGGAGCTGCGAGAGTTATGTGATTTGAAAGCCAAAAGTTCCAATTTTAAACTAGGCCCGTTTGATAAGTTCAAAAAATGTGTTCCGGTAAGATTACAAAAACAAGGTTATGATATACAAGCTTTTCATGGATCCTCTTCTAAGATGTATAACCGTAAAGAATGGTATCCGTATATGGGTTTGCAAGATGCACATTTTTATCCACATTTTAGTAATATAAAATTTTGTTATTCATTCCCCGGAGCTTGTGATTATAATATTGTGCATGATGTATCAGCTGCCAATAAATCTGCACAGGGTAAATCATTTATATACTGGCTAACACTGAACACCCATCATC
>NZ_JAFNPH010000016.1:0-1696 GCF_026535865.1 Snodgrassella sp. B3800
TTGTTCCTTTTGGATATCTTTGTTCTTGAATAGTTTTTTCATAATCTGTAGAGTAAAATAATCTTTCCTCATCTCCATCAAACCCCAACCAAAATACACATCCGTAATCCGATAGCTCACTACAATCAATATCGATTAAATTTTCTGGTTCACCATCAGCAAAATTAATATCTTCTATTTTTTTCTTACCTATTTCAAAATCTTTTTCATCTAAATTATAGTGAAAAGTGTTTTTCAATGATGATATAACCATAAAAAGATCAGTAATTGTTCCTTTTCCCGGTATCAATTCATCATCAATAATAAAATTAAAAAGTCCGCTTGGTGACTTGAATTCAATAATATATTCTAATTGGATACCAATTTGTTCTAAATTTCCAATAATTATTTTATTTCCCCTACCTACTGTTTCTTAACACTGCTTATACTTCATTTGATATCAAGCTTAATTTTATCTTACATACTATGAATCCAATGATAATTTTCTCTATTATTAGGGAAAAATGATAGATATCACCTATTAATCCATCAAATACCTATCCTTATAGTCTTTACCTCTACCTTTAAATTCCAAATATATGCTCAGGATTTGACTGCTAACACAAACCATTCTTAGATAGATTAATTTTGTTACTTGTAAGGTACTATCTTTATCTTCATTTTAAATAATATCAATGTTCTGTTT
This sequence comes from Snodgrassella sp. B3800, assembly GCF_026535865.1. NCBI lineage: Bacteria > Pseudomonadati > Pseudomonadota > Betaproteobacteria > Neisseriales > Neisseriaceae > Snodgrassella > Snodgrassella sp. B3800. The sequence continues at coordinate 686 of NZ_JAFNPH010000016.1, forward strand.
TGTTAAATTCAATACTTGATATAACATTCTTGACACAGTTTAAAGGTAATTCCTTTTTTAAAAAATTTAATCCAGCATTATATGAATAAAAAATATATTCTTGTTTTTTTGACCTAGTATAAAAAATATAATATCCACAATCACCAAATTCAAGTGGTGTTAAATTTACCCCTAGTTTTTCAACGTCTTTTAATTCATAGTCTCTTGGATCTGTTTGTAATATGCATTGTAATGAGTGAGACAAATTTTCACAAAAGGTAGGACTATTAATGACACTCTCCTGTATTTCAGGACAACTTTCAATTTCATCAACGGCTTCTTTCAAATGACTAATTGTCATACTTAAAGTCCAATTACCTCCTTTTCCCGGGAAAAAAACATCTTCAATAATAAAATTAAAAATACCTAATTCAATATTTGAATCTGTTAAATTTTCTGATGGATAAGCAACATCAAAACTTATACAAAAAAAGTATGGGTCACCAAATATCATTTATTTTTTCCTTCAATTGCCTAATTTCTTTACCATAAGAAGCTAATTAACTATGTCCCAAAGCATTGTTTTTATCACCAGTACTTCCGCTTCAATGAAAGTTTCCATAGCCATTCTTGTTATTATTAAAAAACCTATGAATATTACCATCATTATCAATTGGTAATCGAACATTAGGATTTTTAGTCAGTGATTATTTATATTCAAAATTAAAAAAATGCATTCTAAATTTAAATTGCCTACAATTTCAGAATGCATTTTTTAATTCAGATACGAATTATAATAAGCTTAATATTGATCAACTGATTATAAAATGTTAATTTTTATTCTTATCTTAATATCATTTCATTAGCTTATAATTTCTGTATTTGTAATATCGTCATTAATTCTGTTAATTTTTAAATCAAAAGAATTTGGTAAACTGTTAATTAGATTTGCAATTGTTCCTTTTGGATATCTTTGTTCTTGAATAGTTTTTTCATAATCTGTAGAGTAAAATAATCTTTCCTCATCTCCAT